>JALUQR010000201.1 GCA_027017505.1 bacterium | reverse complement strand
ACGCGCCTTTGGCGAGCCCACCCCGGAGGCTTACGCACAGGCACTCGTTGAGGGCAGAGACATATACATCGCAGAGGGTTGCTGGCACTGCCACTCCCAGTATGTAAGACCTGTGGCAAACGAGCCGTTAAGATACGGGGCGGTATCAGTCGCATCGGAATACCAGAATGAGCTCCAGCTACCACAGCTGTTTGGCACAAGGAGGGTCGGGCCTGACCTCATAAGAGAGGCAGGCAGAAGAAGCAACGACTGGCACATGCAACATCTCTATGACCCGCAGTCTGTGGAGCCAAAAAGTGTCATGCCAGGTTATCCATGGCTGTTCGATGAAAAGGGCAGACCCACAAGAAGGGCGTTCAGCATGGTCGCATATCTGCAGTGGCTCGGTAGCTGGCAGAACCATGAAAACAAGGAGAGATAAGCCATGAAAAAGAGAACCAGAAGAGAATGGATAACCCTGATGATGGGCTCATGGGTTGTAGTGGGCATAAGCTTTTCAGCCCTCACCTTTGCCTACAAGGTGTACGAAATAGTAAACACCGTACCCAATGGAGAGCTTGCAGGCTTTGCGGTAATGCAGGTGCTAACATATCTGATAGTTGCTTTGGGGTTTTTCTTCCTCTTTGTGTGGAGCTTTCTCAAGGGAGACTTCGCCCAGTGGGAGAACTGCAAATACAGGGTGCTTGAGATGGAAAACAGGATGAGAAAAATCGAAGAAAGGAGGCCCTGACCATGGAAAACAAGGAAAAAATACAGGTAAGCGAGAACAGACCACCTGTATGGGTGGTGTGGATGTGGGTTATCTTTTTCCTCTGGGCAGTGCTATATCTCATATTCTACGGCTTTTCAGACCTTGCACTCTGGCTCGGAGGAGGAGAGCCTGATAAAATACAGTGGCAACTTACTGGCAGATAAAAGGGAAAGAAAGGAGGTATGCTCAAGATGAAATCAGCAAATGTACTCAAGAAGAAGGAGTTTACCGACGGGAAGGTAAACAAGGTAACCTACATAAGCACCGATGCCATCGCACAGGACACCTACTACTTCAAACCAGGCCAGGTTCTGCCATATCACCGTCATCCAGGTGGAGACCAGATATTCTTCGTCCACGAGGGCACTGGCACATACTACATGGACGATGGTGAGGAAAGGTCTGTCAGGCTTGAGCCAGGCTGTGTGGTGCTTGCTCCAAAGGGTGTGTGGCACAAGATAGTGGCGGAAACAGAGCTCATCGTATCCCAGGCAACGGTACAGCCTGCTGGTATGGAGACAAGAGAGTAAAAGGCTTCCCTTCTACTCCTTACACCTCTACTGCCCCCTCTCAGAGGTGTGGGCAGTCCCTGGCTGGAGCCAGGGACTGCCACCTTCCACAATTCACACAGAACTATCTATCAAGCCTGAATACCTCAAAACCCCTTCTCTTCCACTGAAAGTAGTCCTCAAGAATCCTTCTGTGGTCAAAGGCAATATTTTCAGGAAGGTTGTCTTCCGTGAAAACAGCGGTGTTCTTTGCGTCATCACCTGCTGTGGGCCTGCCCCTTGCCCTTGCAACGAACACAACACTTATGGTGTGAAACCTGGGGTCACGCCCTGGCTCAGAGTATGCGTGCATCTGGCAGACAAGCTCCACATTGAGCCCGGTTTCCTCAAGGGCCTCCCTTCTGGCACATTCCTCAAGACTTTCGCCCACCTCCACAAACCCGCCAGGTATTGCCCATCCGTAGGGAGGATTCCTTCTTTCAACAAGCACCACACCACCATCTTCAAGCTCTATTATTATGTCCACCGTCGGTATGGGATTACGGTATTTCATCTTAAAGAGAGACCTCCACGGCCTTCAGAAACTCTGCACTTTCCTCTGGCACGCTTATGTTTATGTACATCCCCGTGCCAAGCTCAAACCCTGCGGTGTGTGTGAGCCGTGGCACAAGGCTCACATACCAGTGGCAGTATTCATTTTCCATGTCCATGGGTCTGCTCGAGCGTATCACATAGTTGTAGTCAGGGTCATTGAGTCCTGCGTGGAGCTTTGCAAGTATGTTTTTAAAGGTGCAGGGCAAGCTCTCTTACCTCCTCGTCGGTTATACCCGCAAAGGACGCACAGTGACGCCTGGGGAATATCCAGGTGTGAAACGGCGAGAGTGCTGCATGGGGGATGAAGGTTATAAAACACTTGGTCTCGAATATAACCCTGACACGGTCGTTCAGCTCTGCATCTATTATGTCACAGAGAAGGCAGTTTCCAGTATCATCGAAGTAATGCATGCCAGCGTTAACCCTGTCTCGGAACTGCACTGGAACCACAGGGGTTGCTATGAGCTGTGAATGGGGGTGTACGAGTGAGGTGCCCGCACCCTCTCCGTGGTTGCGGAATATTATGACATGCTCCACCCTGGGATCCCTGTAAGCTTCAAGAAAGCGTTCCCTGTAGACCCTTATTATCTCCTCCACATGTTCAAGTGGCAGGTGTGCAGGGCTTGTGTTGTGTAGCGGGCTTTCTATTATAACCTCGCATCTGCCAACCCCTGTGATGGTGTGTTTAACGCCATCTCTTTTTCTTATCTTCTCGCCCTCGGTGCTCAGGGCAGGATACTTGTTTGGCACAACCCTCAGTATCCATTTTCCGTTCTTCTCAAGGCGGAACTTCTCTGGTGGGGTCATGGCCTCGTTTCCAGGGCAGAAGGGACATGCCTTCAGATACGAGGGCAGAGAACCAGGGGTATGGCTTCGTGTAAACTCATGGGGTCTTCTGGCCCTCTGCTTTGCTATTATCACCCATTCCCTTGTAACAGGGTTAAGCCTGAGTTCAGACACAGCCCTACCTCCTGAACCTCTTTTTGAGCTCTGAAAGAAGCTCTGGTGTTATCTCCCTTATACCCTTCATTCTGGCGTATCGTTCTATGCCCTCTTTTATCATGGGTCTTATAAAAAAGGGTATACGGTTGAGTCTTTCAAGGGCAGACTGTGTCCACACAGGTTTCGTTCTCTGCCTGGGGGACTCCTGTGGTGTGTATCCGCACATGGGGTCTTCTGCCATTATGTCACCCTTAAGGGCAAGTGCCCTTGCCCTGCATCCACCACAGAGTTCGCTGTACTCACAGCCACCGCACTTTCCACCAGGCTCTGCACTTCTTAAGCGCTGAAAAAGCTCAGAGCCATACCATATATCCCTGATGCTTCTGTGTTTTATGTTCATATCCTCTGAGCCATCCTCGGGTATGTAGGGACACGGGGTTACATACCCATCGGGTGTTATCCTCATGTAGCCCTTTGCAGCGATACACCCGCTTGTAAGCCCCTTGAGAAGCGACGGGTTGATTCTGTCTGCAACCCTGAATATGTGCGGGGCACAGCGAGACCTTACCATGATTCTATCCTCATAGTCCCTTGAGAGTTCTGCAATCTCTGTGATAACCGCCTCGTATTCCGAGGGGCTTAAGTCCGTGGACTTCTCTCCCCTGCCAGTGCATACAAGAAAGAATATGTTAAGTGCGGTTGCACCCTTCTGGAGGGCAAGATGAAGCATATCCTTAAGCTCTCCCTTGTTTTCTTCTGTAACACTGAACTGCACCTGAAAGGGCATGCCCTCCTGGTTGAGTATGTCCATAGCCCTCATGGTCTCCCGCCAGGCACCACGAACCCCTCTGAACTCATCGTGAACCTCCTCCCTTACAGAATCCAGGCTTATTCCCACACCCTTTGCCCCGCTCTCCTTAAGCCTTCTGACCATGTGTGCTGAAAGCCCTGTCCCGTTTGTGCCTATAAACACGGTAAACCCACGGCCAGATGCATGGGACACTATCTGGAATATATCATCCCTTAGAAGTGGCTCACCACCTGTGAGTATGAGCATGGCAGAGGGATTGAGCTCTGCAATGGAGTCTATAACAGAGACCACCTCTTCTGTGGACATATCAAACCTGCCCTCAAGCTCTCCCGCATCGAGGTAGCAGTGCCTGCACTTAAGGTTACACCTTCTGGTGAGATTATACGAGATAAGGTAGGGCTTAACCGTATGCACCGCGGGATGTCTCCTTATGTTTTTTCACGCTCTATTTTATCTCATAGAACCTCCAAATTAAACCCCTTTTTTGGGACTTGACAGTACCACACAACGGTGGTTAATTTAAGCCTTATGGTGGAGGCGGTATACATAACAAGGGATGTGGCTGATGTAAAAAGTGCCACTGGAGCACTTCTTGACAGGGCAGGGCTCAGGCCTGACAGAAAGTCCATCCTCATAAAGCCCAACCTTGTGGATGCCATAGCCCCGCCTGTTACAACGCCTGTGGAGTTTGTTGAGGCAATCGTGGATTGCTTCAGGGAAAGGTGGGATGGGCTTGAGATAGTGGTTGCAGAGGGCACGGGCTCTCCAGAGCTGTCAACCCATCAGGTATTCAAACACCTGGGATATCATCTGCTTGGAGAGAAAAAGGGTGTAAGGCTTCTGGACCTGAACGACGAACCCCTCACAAGACTTGTAAGGCCATACCTTACACGCTGGAAGGAGCTCTATCTGCCCGCAATAGCCATGGATTACTACATAGTCTCCGCACCTGTGTTAAAGGCACACAGCCTTGCAGGTGTAACACTTACCATGAAGAACATGATGGGGTTTGTGCCACCCTCCCGTTACAGGTGTGGCGGATACTGGAAAAAGTCCGCATTTCATACAAGAATAGATGAATCCATATTTGACCTCAACAACCACCGCTCGCCAGACCTGACGATTCTCTACGCAGTAAGGGGCATGCGTGATAGCCACCTGGGTGGTGCACAGTTCAGCCCTGGTATCATAGCCCTCAGCAGAGACCCCGTTGCCCTGGATTCCTATGGCACACGGCTTCTTGGAAGAGACCCCCAGGATATAGGCTACATAGCCATGGCACACGGCATACTCGGCATGTCAGAGGATATAACGGTGGTTGAGGACTAATCAAAGGTTATCTTAACCTCCACATCGCCCTTTTCTGCAAGTCCCCTGTATACAGCCCTCACTCTACCCCTTTTTACCTCTACTGGTGGGGTGATGCTTCCAACGGACACCATGTCTCCCCTTTTAAGCTTTCTGCCCTGCCTTTTAAGGTGGCTTGAAAGCCAGATTATAACATTAAGCGGATGCCCCATAACATCTGAGCCAGAGCCCTCTGCAAGCTGTGTGTGGTCTTCATCGTATAGTACCACCCTGAAGGAAGAAAGCCTTTCGAGCCACTCATCTGTTGGCTCCACCTCTATGGGTTCACCCAGGATTCCGAGCCTTGCACCCACATTTATGGCCACAACGAGCGGGGCATCAACTTTTGTGCCCTCTTTGTAGACAAGGTCAGGCAGTTCCACAAAGGGTATGACCCTGGATATGCCCTTCAACACCTCTCTGGGGGTGCCTGCGGTGTTCACAGATTCATCTTTTATCTCCACTATGAGGTCTCCCTCGAGCATGAGCCTTGTGCCAAACCCGTACGGCACGGTGGCAGGAGACGGGCGAAGCATCCTTTCAAGGAGAAACCCCATTACGGGCTCATCCACACCGAAGCGTGCCTGAACCACAGGGTTTGTAAGCCCCACCTTGTAGCCCACCGCCTGGCCGTAGACCCTGCCTATCTTGTGGATGAACTCCATCTGTACCGCAAGGGCATTCTCCATGGTGAGTCCCTCTGGAGGGCTTACGGGATATTCCTTTATGTAGCCATCCGCAAGTCTGCGGGCTGTATCCTCTATATCGGTTCTGCCGTGTCCTGTTAATATGTAAAGTAAGAGAAGAAAAACAAGAAAGCCTGCTGTAATTATTATCACTCCCCAGGGTATCTTTCTCTTATAATCCTTCAAGGCTGGCATTCCTCCTTTCAGAAGAATCTTATATACAGATAGCTTACCGCAAGTCCCAGATATGCTACAAGGCAGAGAATCATAAGAAAGAGCACACCCCTGCCTGCCCTTGCCCATACGGGAAGCCTTCGGGGCAGATACCAGTGGTTGAGCACGATAATACCTGCGGTGAATATAACAGTGCCTGCAAAACCTATAACAGCGCTGAGCAGTATCAGCGGGCCAGGTGCGGCAAAGGCCATTGTAACAGATGTTACGATGGTGAGTGCAATAAGAAACACATAGTAGAGTGTTCTAACATCGTAACGCCTGAGTGGTGGAAAGAGTGTGTGCACTATGTCTGCCTGCATACGGCTTACACCATCCACCGTTGCAAGCCATGTATCGGCCAGAAATGCAGATGCAACCACAAGGAAGACCACGGTTCCGAGCCATCCCCAGCTTACCTCAAAGAACCTGCTCTGCACCACCGCTATCTGGTAGCCCTCTGGAACAAGCCCCTTTGGATAAAGCAGTGCGTAGGCAAGAAGACATGTCATAAGGGTTGTAAATATATTGCCAAAGATACCTGTGCCACTGTCCAGAAGAAGATACCTCTTCCAGAGGCGAAAGTGTTTGCTGTTTTTCTCACCCTCTTCGGGTACGAACCCTGTATCTGGTATAACCTCTGGTTTTGCGGTTATGGGGCTTGTTATTCTGCCCACATGGCCTGCCATGCCCATGCCCTTATCCCTTATCCAGTAGGAGTAAAGAAGCGTCCAGAACCCGCCGAGCCCTGCAAAGGTTATGGCGGTAAGAAGCCTTGTTGCATCCTCTCTCTGCCAGCCCTCTGGAAGATGGAGGGTGGGTGTGAACAGCCCCCTTAAAAACTCGGGAACCACAGAGATGACCTCCTCTGTTGAGCATGCCCACAGAAGCCCGGTAATGGTGACCACGGCTACAAGCTTCATGAACCTTTCCACAAGCACATAGACAACTCTGCTTAACACAATGGCCGTGAAAAACACCCCTATCGAGAGATATGCCCAGAACAGTGTCTGTCCCCTTCTGGACCATCCATGGGGAAGGTCTGTAAGCTCTGCCAGGGCTGTGCCTCCCGCGGTGGCAAAGGCACCAAACCACAGAAAGGACAGCGTCATGAGAAGCCACAGAAACATGCCAAAGTATCTGTTAAGCCTTATAAAGCCCTGAAAGATGCTCTCACCTGTTGCAAGGGTGTAGTAGCCTATGGAATATGTCAGTGGATACTGAAGAAGACATGCGGGTATGAGAAGAAAGATAAACGCAAGCCCGTACTTTGCCACCATGTATGGCCACCATATAAGCTCTCCACTGCCCTGTGCAAGTGCCATCCAGACGATACCAGGCCCAAGCACTGCAACAATGCCCTTAGGCGGTGGCACGGGTTTCCTTCTGTAGTCCTCCATGGTGTGTTTTTTCAGTGTCCCTCCCTGAGTATCTTCATTGCTGTGGAAAGCTCTGCGTGGCTTCCCAGGACCACCAGCATGTCTCCTGCCTCAAGGCTGAAATCCCCTGGTGGGTTGGTATAGGGTTTGCCTTCCCTTATAACCGCTATGACCACTGCTCCACCCGTCTTTGTGCGTATGTCAAGCTCACCGAGGGTCTTTCCCCTCGCCGGTGAGTCCTCATCCACGAAGAAGGTGTCCATAACACTGGTCTCCAGTATGGAGGTGAGCTGGGCAAGGCGCTCTGCCTGAAGCGAGGGTGTGCGTAACATGGCATAGCCCTTCTCCCTTACAAGCTCTATCTGTGTCTGTATGATGTTGCCAGGTATCCTGTACTCCTTGAGCACCCTTGCGAATATCTCCACAG
>JALUQR010000200.1:17358-20393 GCA_027017505.1 bacterium | reverse complement strand
AAAGGTTGCGGGCAAGACAGGAACAGCACAGAAGCCAGACCTTGAAAGGGGTGGCTACGCAGAGGGAAAGTACATAGCCTCCTTCCTGGGGTTTGTGCCCGCAAGAAAGCCACATCTTGCCATAATCGTAGCAATAGATGAGCCACAGAATGGATTCTCAGGTGGTGAGGTGGCAGCCCCTGTATTTAAAGAAGTGGCAAAACAGGCGCTTCTCTACCTCGGGGTCTTCCCTGAAGATGGCACCACCCAGAGGGAGAGGGTCATACAGGTAAAAAGGAAAGATAAAGCCCCTCTACCCGAGGATGTCGCCATAGATAAAAGGGTGGTGCCAGACTTCAGGGGCAAGACCATAAGAGGTGTGCTGAATATTGCAATGCAGATGGGTGTGGAGGTAAACCTCAGGGGAAGTGGCAGGGCCATTATGCAAACGCCACCACCCGGCACTCCACTTAAAAAGGAGGAAACCATAAAGGTGGTCTTCAGATGAAACTCAGGGAACTTACAGAGGGACTGCGGTGTACCATAACGGGCAATCCAGAGCTCGAATGCGAGAGGCTGGAGTATGACTCAAGAAGGGTTCAAAACGGGTGTGTGTTTGTCGCAGTCCCTGGCACAAGAACAGACGGCACTGACTTCATAGAGGACGCAATAGAGAGGGGAGCCATAGCCATTGTCGCACAAAAAGGGGTCAGCATCCCGCAGGATGTTACACAGGTCATAGTGGAGGATGCAAGAAAGGCCCTGTCTCTTATGGCATCCCGCCTTAACGGAACACCCTCTGAAAAACTTACAATGATAGCACTTACAGGAACCAACGGCAAGACAACGGTAAGCCACATTCTTGAGGCCATATTCAAAGAGGCTGGAATAGAGTGTGGAATTGTGGGCACCACCGGATACAGGTGGAAAAACAGAACCATGAGGGCAGAACTCACCACACCAGACCCACTCACACTTCAGACCATACTCAGAGATATGCACACAGATGGGGTAACCCACTGTGTCATGGAGGTCTCCTCACACGCACTGGCACAGAAGAGAACCCTTGGATGCAGGTTTAAGATAATGGCCTTCACAAACCTCTCGCAGGACCATCTGGACTATCACAGAACCATGGAGGAATACTTCAGGGCAAAAAGGGAGCTATTTGTAAACAGAGACTACCACAGGGATGACTCCACAGCGGTGCTCAATATGGATGACAGGTGGGGTAGAAGACTCCTTGAGGATGTAAAAAGCGTGGTTACATACTCTGTGAGCTCTGAGGATGCGGATGTGTATCCCGTAGAGTACACGCTTGAAAGAACAGGTATAAAGGCCCTTGTAAAGAGCCCTGCAGGAGATATCCACATAGTCTCTTCCCTTGTGGGCGAACACAATCTTTACAACATCCTTACAGCCCTCTCTGTGGCAACTGTTGCTGGTATAGCCCCCTCTGTTATGGAAAGGGCTGTTGCAATGCTTGAAGGGGTGCCTGGCAGACTCGAGCCCGTTTCAACCCTGAACGATATTCATGCCTATGTGGACTATGCCCACACACCCGATGCACTCGAGCGTGTCTGCAGGGTGCTCAGGGAGTTTACAGAGGGACGCCTTATCACCGTGTTTGGATGCGGTGGAAACAGAGACAGGGGTAAAAGACCCCTTATGGGAAGGGTTGCAGAGGAGTATTCAGATGTGGTCATAGTTACATCGGACAATCCAAGGGATGAAGAACCCCTTAAGATAATAAGGGATATCGTCGAGGGTATGGAGATACTCGAAAGATTCAGCCCCTCAGATGAACCACCGCAAAGGGGCTACACCGTTGTGCCTGATAGAAAAGACGCAATAGAGCTTGCGGTAAGGGTTGCCCGCAGGGGCGATACCATACTCGTTGCAGGCAAGGGACACGAGGACTACCAGATTATAGGGGCAAGAAAACTCCACTTCGATGACAGAGAGGTGCTCAGAGAGGCGATTGCAGAAAGGACATCCACACACGCAGGGTAAAGAAATGCTTACGGTAGCTGAAATAGTGAGGGCAACAGGGGGAAGGCTTCTATCAGGCAGTGAGAATACAGAGGTCAAAGGGGTCTCCATAGACTCAAGGACCGTAAAAAAGGGTGAGCTATTCTTTGCAATAAAGGGTAAGAGGTTCGATGGCCATGAGTTTGTAGATGACGCTGTAAAAAGGGGGGCAGTGGGATGTGTGGTGGAAAGACCCATAACTGTGGGGACAGATGGTGTCTCGGTGGTGGAGGTTAATGATACGGTTTACGCACTGGGAGAGCTTGCACGCACTGTAAGGATGTCCATGGATGTGCCTGTTGTGGCTGTCACTGGCACAAATGGAAAGACCACCACAAAGGAGATGATACGCACCATCCTGGAGGCCAGACTGCGTACACTCTCAACACCCGGTAACAGGAACAACACCATAGGGCTTCCGCTCACGCTTCTGTCCCTGCGGAAGGACTGCCAGGTTGCGGTGGTTGAGCTGGGTATAAACGAGAGGGGAGAGATGGACAGACTCTGCCAGATATGCATGCCCACCGTGGGGGTTGTAACCAACATCGGGCGTGCACACACAGAGGGACTTGGCAGAGAGAAGGACATTGCAGAGGAGAAACTCACCCTCTTTAGATACCTTGAGCCAGATGGCATAAGGGTGGTGAACCTGGATGACCCGCTGATAGAGGAGAAAGAAAGGAGGTTTTCCTCAAAGAGTGTTACCTTCGGCAGGGCAGAGGGGGCGGATGTGAGGATAAAGGATACCGCCATTGATGGAGAGAGCCTCCATGCCCTCTACATTGTGGGAGATAAAATGTTTGAAATAAGGTATAATAGTCCTCTTATCTGCAATGCCTACAACGGTGCATCTGCCGTTGCGGTTGCCATGGTGCTGGGAATACCTGTTGAGGAGGCGGTCTCAAGGCTTACGGGGTTTATCCCTCCAGCAGGCAGGATGAGGGTGGTAAAGATGGGTGATGTCACAGTGCTTGATGATACATACAATGCAAATCCGAGCTCCCTCAAGGCAGGCCTTGAGACAC
>JALUQR010000200.1:6973-17348 GCA_027017505.1 bacterium | reverse complement strand
AAGATAGTGATTATAGGTGAGATGGCAGAGCTTGGAGAGATTGCCCCAGAGGAACACAAAAAGGCTGGCAATCTTACAGCCACAATGGCGGTGGATGTGCTCATACCAGTTGGCAGATACAGGATGGATGTTACAGAGGGAGCCATAATGGAGGGCATGAAGGTAGAAAATGTGTATCCCGCAAGGGATAACAGAGAGGCACTTGAGTTTCTCAAAACCATACTCAGGGAAGGTGATGTGGTGCTCATAAAGGGCTCAAGGATTGCACACACAGAGGAGATACTGGCAGGACTCAGCGGGGGTGGACACTAATGCTACTGCATTTTCTCTATCCACTGGTAAAGTACCATACCATATTCAATGTATTTCAGTACATCACCTTCCGCACCATATATGCGACCATAACCGCACTGGTTATATGTTTTATAGCAGGCCCGTATTTTATAAAGAAACTTAAGATAATGCAGGTGGGAGAGGTCATAAGAGAGGATGTACCACCAAACCATCACAACAAGGCTGGCACACCCACCATGGGTGGCACCCTCATACTGCTGAGTGTGGTGGGCTCCATTCTCCTGTGGGGCAACCTCAAGAATGTATATGTGTGGATTACCGTTTTCATAACCGTTGGCATGGGTGGTATAGGCTTCATAGATGACTATCGCAAGGTGATACTTAAAGACCCGAAGGGGCTGAGACCCCTGTGGAAGTTCACCGCACAGAGTGTGGTTGCACTGCTGGGTGCAACATTTCTGTATCTCAGCGGTTTTGATACGGGAATAACCATACCGTTCTTCAAGAATGTGTACATAGACTTTGGCTGGCTCTATGTGGTGTTTGCATCACTGGTCATAATAGGGGCATCCAATGCGGTAAACCTTACCGACGGGCTTGATGGACTGGCAATAGGGCCAATAACCATAGCATCTGGCACATATCTTCTTCTCGCCTACATAGCAGGCCATGTGAAGATGGCACAGTATCTGCAGGTGCTGTATGTGCCCGGGGCAGGTGAGCTTGCGGTGTTTGCAGGCGCAATGGTGGGAGCAAGCCTGGGGTTTCTGTGGTTCAACACATACCCCGCACAGGTCTTCATGGGCGATACAGGTGCACTTGCACTGGGTGGTGCACTGGGAACACTGGCGGTCATAACAAAAAACGAGATACTGCTACTGCTTGTGGGCGGGGTGTTCGTTGCAGAAACCCTTTCGGTCATCTTTCAGGTGCTCTCTTTCAGGCTCAGGGGAAAGAGGGTGTTTGCAATGGCTCCCATACATCACCACTTCGAGCTTAAGGGATGGCCCGAGCCGAAGATTATAGTAAGGTTCTGGATAATATCAATAATACTGTCACTTATAGCCATAAGCACACTTAAACTGAGATGATGATAAGAGAGAGGATACTGCTTGAAAACAAAAAGATAGTGGTGGTGGGACTCGGTGTTACGGGTAGCTATACCGCACTGTTTCTTTCAGCCTGCGGGGCAGATGTAACTGCAACAGATGTAAAGCCTGCAGAACTCATAGAGTGCAGAGAGGAGCTTGAAAAGGCAGGCGTAAGGATAGAGGCAGGCGGACACACAGAAGAGCTGTTCAACGGGGCAGACCTCGTCGTTGTAAGCCCAGGGGTGAGAACAGATACAGGGCTTTTCAAAACCATAAAACACCACACAGAGGTTATAAGCGATGTGGAGCTTCTATCAAGACTCACCGATGTGCCGATAATAGCAGTTACGGGCACAAATGGAAAGACCACCACAACAACCCTTGTAGCGGACATACTCACACGCGCGGGAATAAGAACATTTACAGGAGGAAACATAGGTGTGCCCGCACTCAAGTTCTTCGAGCAGGACTATGAGCTCTGCCTTCTTGAGCTCAGCAGTTTTCAGCTCGAAAACATCCGCACGCTGAGACCCAGAGTCTCTGTGCTTCTGAACATAACAGAAGACCACATGGACAGATACCACTCATTCAGGGACTATGTGGACGCAAAGTTCCGCATATTCATGAACCAGAAGGAGGAAGACCACAGGGTGGTAAACATTGAAGACAGTGTTATAAGAGAGGAGCTCGAAAGAAGAGGCATAAAAGAGCAGACCCTTTTACCCTTCAGCACAAAGCGGGAGCTTAAAGAGGGTGTGTATCTTACAGGCGATAACATAGTGTGCAGATACGCTGGCAGAGAGAGCGTCTATCCCGTAGAGGGTATAAAGATAGAGGGCACACACAACCTTGAAAATATAATGGCAGGTATAGGTGTTGCGCTGGTGGTTGGTGTGGATGAAGGGGCGGTAAGACAGGGCATATACTCCTTCAGGGGGCTACCCCACAGGATGGAGACCGTAAGGGAGCTCAATGGGGTAAGATACATAAACGATTCAAAGTCCACAAACCCTGGCTCTCTTAAAAGGGCACTTGAGGGGCTCGGAGGAGAGGGAAAAAGGGTTGTGCTTATAGCAGGCGGAAAGGACAAGGGGATGGACTTTTCAGGGTTGAAGGATGTGGTGGACTCAAGGGTAAAACTGCTCATCCTCATAGGGGATGCAAGGGATAAACTTAAAAGAGCAGGCTTTGGCACAAGAACCCTTGACGCCCAGGGCCTTGAAGAGGCAGTCCTCATGGCAAGAGATAACGCAGAGCCTGGAGATACGGTGCTTTTCAGCCCTGGCTGTGCAAGTTTCGATATGTTCAGAGACTTCGAGCACAGGGGCAACTGCTTCAAGGAGATAGTAAGGGGGCTGTGATGCTCAGGCGTAATGCAGATAGAGTTCTCATAGTCTCAGTGCTTCTGCTCGTTGCACTGGGTGTGGTGATGGTATATTCAACAAGCTTTGTGGTTGCCCTTGAAAGGTACGGGGATAAGTATCACTTCGTTAAGAAACACATCCTGTACACACTCATGGGTATGGGTGCGTTCTTTGTAGCCCTGAAACTTCCCTACAGGTTTTACCGCAGGCTTGCCCCGTTTATGTTCCTGCTGGCGGTGGTACTCCTCTTGCTCATATTCGTGCCAGGGATTGGATACAAGGTTGGAGGGGCAAGAAGGTGGATAGATGCAGGTATTGTGAGGTTTCAGCCATCTGAGGTGGCAAAGCTCTGTATGGTGGTGTTCATGGCATATCTGCTGGAAAAAAAGAAGGACAGGGTGAAGGACTTTTACACTGGGTTTCTGCCCTGTGTGTTGCTTCCCGCAATACCCATAGGTCTGGTTATGGCAGAGCCTGACTTTGGCACCTCTGTAACCATGGCAATACTGCTTCTTGTGATGGCATTTATCGGAGGGGTGAGGATAAGCTACATTGGCGGGCTTGTGCTTGCAGTACTGCCCGCAATGTATGTGGTTATAACGAATTTCGATTACATGACTAGAAGGATTATCGCCTTTCTTGACCCCTGGAAAGACCCCGATGGTGCGGGTTTTCAGATAATACAGTCTTTCCTTGCATTTGGCTCTGGCGGGCTTTCAGGTGTGGGGCTTGGCGAGGGAAGGCTCAAGCTCTTCTACCTGCCAGAGGCACACACTGACTTTATCTTCTCCATAATAGGAGAAGAGCTGGGCCTTATAGGCGTTACAGCGGTAATAGCACTCTACTGTGGAATACTGCTCGGTGGAATGACCATAGCGAGATACTCAAGAGAGCTTTTCGGCACATACCTCGCAGGTGGTATAACCCTTATGCTCATCCTGCAGGCACTTATAAACATGGCTGTTGTGCTGGGTATGTTACCGCCAAAGGGGCTTCCACTGCCCTTTCTCAGCTATGGTGGGACATCCCTTATGGTGAGTATGGCATCGGTGGGAATACTGCTCAACATATACGCAGAAGAGGGAAACAGATGAGAATAGTAATAGCAGGAGGAGGCACAGGAGGACACATATTCCCTGGCATTGCCATTGCAGAGGAGCTTAAAAGAAGGAATACATCCGTAGAGATTGTATTCATCGGTAGCCCGCGCGGGCTTGACAGGCAAATACTGCCCTCTTATGGCTTCAGGTTAGAGGCCATAGAGGTGGAACCCATAAGAAAGAGAAGTGGCAGAAACAGGATTAACGCAATTCTTAAGGCATGGAGGGCAACCCTTGTGGCCAGAAGATTGCTGAAAAGGATAGCTCCCGCAGGGGTTATAGGCACAGGAGGATATTCATCAGGCCCGGTGGTTATGGCTGCAAGGCTTCTGGGTATAAAAACAGCAATACTCGAACAGAACGCCCTGCCAGGGCTTACAAACAGAATACTCGCAAGGTTCGTGGATAGAATATACACGGGGTTTGAAGAAACAGCACGCTACATGCCATCCCACAAGATTGTCTTTACAGGCAATCCCGTAAGAAGGGACATACTGGATGCAAGAAAGGAGCCCTTCAAGACAAACGGAAGGTTCTCGCTTCTGGTGTTCGGTGGAAGCCAGGGGGCAAAGGTGGTAAACACTGCCTTCCTTGACTCCCTGGAATACATAACAGACATCCTGCCATACATACAGATAATCCACCAGACAGGCAGAGAGGGCTACAGCGAGGTAAAACAGGCATACGAGCGAAAGGGGCTTAAGGTGGAGCTCTACCCGTTCATAGAGAACATGGCGGATGTATACCGCAGGGCTGACCTTATAATCTGCAGGGCAGGCGCAATGAGCGTTGCAGAGCTCACAGTGCTTGGCATACCCTCGATACTCATACCCTATCCCTTCTCCGCAGACAGACACCAGGAATACAACGCAAGGGCTCTTGTGGAAAGGGGTGGGGCGGTTATGCTTCGCCAGGAAGAGCTCACGGGCAACAGCCTTGCAGAAAGGATAAAGAGATTTTTCGAAAAAAGAGAAGAACTGGAAAGGATGAAGAAAAACCTTGCCAGCATGGCAAGACCAGGGGCAACAGCCCTCATAGTGGATGACTATCTGAAACTCATAGAAAAGGGGTAAGAGATGTTCAGGGGAAGGATAAAAAACATACACTTTGTTGGAATAGGGGGAAGCGGGATGAGTGGCATAGCAGAGGTGCTTCTGAACATGGGATACAGGGTAACGGGCTCAGACCTTAAGAGAACGAACACAACCGAAAGGCTCTCTCTGCTGGGTGCGGTTGTCTACGAGGGGCACGCAGAGGAGAACATAAGGGGTGCAGACTGTGTGGTCTACTCCTCTGCAGTAAGGATGGACAACCCTGAACTTACAGAGGCACGCAGACTCGGCATACCCATAATACCCAGGGCAGAGATGCTCTCAGAGCTTATGCGCATGAAGTACGGCATAGCAATAGCAGGCACACACGGAAAGACCACCACCACCTCGATGGTCTCAAGCATACTCTCTGTTGCAGGGCTCGACCCAACGGTGGTCATAGGCGGAAGGCTTCTTTCCACGGGCTCAAACGCAAGGCTTGGAAGCGGTGAGTTCCTCGTTGCAGAGGCAGACGAAAGCGATGGCACATTCCTCAAGCTCACACCAGTGCTTGCAGTTATAACCAACATAGACAGGGAACACATGGAACACTACAGGAATATGGAAGAGGTAAAAAACGCCTATGTGGAGTTTGCAAACAGGGTGCCCTTCTACGGATGCACGATGCTTTACTTTGACCACCCCGTAGTCCAGGACATACTTCCACAGATAAGGAGAAGGTACAGAACCTACGGGCTTTCACCACAGGCGGACATACACGCAACCTCGGTGGAGCAGAAGGCAGGAAGAACAAGATTCGACATCGTGGTGGAAGGGAAATGCCTTGGAAGGGTGGAGATAGGGCTTCCAGGAGAACACAATGTGTGCAATGCCCTCGCATCAGTGGGAATAGCCCTGGAGCTTGAGATAGACAGAGACATAATAATCGAGGGCCTGAGAAACTTCAGGGGTGTGGAAAGAAGATTCCAGATAAAGGCAGAGATAGACGATATCCTTGTGGTTGATGACTACGGACACCATCCTGTGGAGATACGCGCTGTGCTCGATGCGATAAAGAAGAACTGGCAGAGAAGAACCATTGCGGTCTTTCAGCCACACAGGTATTCCAGAACCCGTGACCTCTTTATGGACTTTGTCCATGCCTTCTCGGATGCCGATGTGGTGGTGCTTACAGACATATACCCTGCTGGTGAGGAACCCATAGAGGGGGTGAGCTCACAGGGACTCTACCGTGCCATGAAGGAGCACGGCTACAGAAACATCCACTACATAGGGTCTGCAGAAAAGATACCCCTCTTTCTTGAATCGGTTGTGAGAAAGGGAGATATGGTCATAACCCTCGGGGCAGGGGATATATGGCAGACAGGTGAGAACTTTATAAAGCTTCTTGAAAGGCGAAGCTCCACTGTTGCGGGGTAGGACCATGGCAGAGCAGTACAAACTTCTGTTTGTTGAGAGTTTCAAGGGCAGGGTGCTCTTCAATGTGCCCATGAAGGAATACACCACCCTGCGGATAGGCGGGCCTGCAGATGTTATGGCCTTTCCAAAGGACGAGGCAGACCTCAAACACCTTCTCTCATTTGCAGGCTCAAGGGGGTTCAGGGTGTATGTGATAGGTGCAGGCTCCAACATACTGGTGAGGGATGGCGGTATAAGGGGTATCGTGGTGAACATAACAGAGGGCTTTACTGATATAAGCTGGGTGGACGATGAAAGGGCTGTGGTTGGTGCAGGGGTAAGGCTGTCTCGTCTATCGAAGGAGTGTGCGGAAAGGGGGCTCAGCGGGCTTGAGTTTGCAGTGGGAATACCCGCAACCGTGGGAGGTGCCGTGTGCATGAACGCAGGTGCGTATGGCGGAGAGATGAAGGATGTTGTGGAAGGCGTGGAGGTTGTAAACACCAGGGGTAAGAAGAACTTCATACCAAAGGCAAGACTCGGGTTCTCCTACCGCCATGCAGAGCTTCCCGAAGGTGCGGTTATTGTCAATGTGCACATGAAGTTCAGAAGGGGTTCAAGAAAACTCATAGAGGAGCGGATGAAAGAGTTCAAAAAAAGACGCATGAGAACCACACCCCTGGCCCTGCCAAGTGCGGGCTCAATATTTAAAAACCCCGAGGGTGTGTCCGCAGGAAAGCTCATAGAAGATGCAGGGCTTAAGGGCATAAGCTCAGGAGATGCCAGGATCTCAGAGGTGCACGCAAACTACATAGTTAACACAGGCAATGCCAGGGCGGTGGATGTGCTCAACCTCATAGCACTCATGAGGGACAGGGTGTTTGCAAAAACAGGCATAATGCTCGAGCCAGAAATAAAGGTTATAGGTGAAAATAGCTGAAAGATGACCGCACAGGAGATAGAGAAAAAAAGGGCATACTTTATAAACAAGACCATAGGGGTTCTCATGGGAGGACTTTCAGAGGAGAGGGAGATTTCCATCAAAAGCGGGCTTGCCGTAAAGAAGGCACTGGATGAGCGGGGCTACAAGGCAGTTGCAATAGATGTGGGCAGGGATATAGCAAAGAGGCTGATGGAAGAGAACATAGAGGTTGCCTTTATAGCACTGCACGGCAGATATGGCGAGGATGGCCTCATACAGGGACTGCTTGAGATGATGCACATACCATACACGGGCAGTGGGGTGCTCACCAGTGCCATATGCATGAACAAGGTGGCAACAAAGATATTCTTCAACCATCACCACATACCCACCCCACCGTATCATGTGGTGAGGGATGGCTCACCAGGTGAGCCACCGTTCGAGCCACCCCTTGTGGTGAAGCCCGCATCCCAGGGCTCAACCATAGGGGTGAGCCTTGTAACAAGCAAGCTCCACTACCACGAGGCGGTAAGAGAGGCACTTGCACATGATGACACCCTCATAGTGGAACGCTTCGTGGAGGGCAGAGAACTTACCGTTGCAATACTTGAGGATACAATATTCCCCATAGTGGAGATACTGCCAAAGGAGGAAATCTACAGCTTCAGGGCAAAGTACATAAAGGGAAATGCAGACTTCAAGGTACCTGCACTTCTCAAAAAAGACGAGGAGGAAGAGATAAGGGCACTGGCATACAGGGCATACAGAACCCTCGGATGCAGTGGCGGAGCAAGGGTAGATGTGATTCTAACATACGATGGCAGACCCTATGTGCTCGAGGTAAATACAGTACCTGGCATGACAGAGATGAGCCTCTTTCCAATGGCCGCAGCCTCATATGGCATGGGCTACGGAGCACTGGTGGAAAACATCCTCTTTAACGCAGGGCTTAAGGGATGCTGAAAAGGGCCAGAAGACATAGAAGAAACAGAAAGACAGGACCAGCTGTAAGAGAAAGACTCCTTAAGACCGTAAAAAGAGCGGGCAGAATAACTGCAGGCCTTACTGTAATGTGCCTTGTGCTCGGCGGGATGTGGACGGTGTATGGAGAACTGCTTGAAACCCCGTACCTTGAGATAAAGAAGGTAAAGATAGAGGGTTTGAGGTTTGTATCAAAAGAGGGGCTTGTGGAAAGGATTCTGAAAGGGGAAGAGAAAAACATACTCGTGTTTGACACCGAAAGGGCACGAAGACTCATAGAGGAGGAGCCCTTTATAAGGAGTGCGTCCGTAAGGAGAATACTGCCCGATACCCTGGAGGTAAGGGTTGAAGAGAGGGTGCCCGTTGCAATGGTTCTGCTTGACGGGCTGTATCTTGTGGACGAAAGGGGTGAGATATTCAAGAAGTATTCGGTAAAGGATGCCCTGTCACTGCCTGTTATAACAGGGCTTGAGGGGCTTGATGAAGAGGGGCTTAAGGCAGGAATAGAAGGGGCGATGAGGCTTCTGAAAATGGTTGAGGGCCTTAAATGGCCTACACCTGACAGACTCTCGGAGATACATGTGGACAGGGTTGAGGGCTTCTCCCTTGTAACACTGGATGAGGGAATAAGGATAGAGCTTGGCAGAGACCATTTTGAGGAGAAGTTAACCCGCCTTGCAAGATTTATGCACGCAAGGGGTGGAGACATAAGGGGTATAAGCTACATAAACCTTAACGATTACAGAGGGGTGGTGGTAGGGTTTACCACCCCTGAAGTCAATGAGGAAGGGGGGATGGGTTAATGGCGAAGCGAGACAACATTGTTGTAGGGCTTGATGTGGGCACAACAAAGGTGTGTGCGGTGGTGGGTGAGGATACAAAGGACGGGCTGGAAATCATAGGTATAGGGACTCATCCATCTACAGGACTGCGAAAGGGCGTGGTGGTAAACATAGAAAGTACGGTGGACTGCATAAGAAAGGCAATAGAAGAGGCAGAGCTTATGGCAGGCTGTGAGATAAACAGGGTGTATGCTGGCATATCGGGCGGACACATCCATGGATTCAACAGCCACGGGGTGATAGCTGTAAAGGACGGAGAAATCAGCAGGGCAGATATAGACAGGGTCATAGAGGCAGCCCAGGCAGTGGCCATACCACCTGACAGAGAGGTGATACATGTAATCCCGCAGGAATACATAATAGATGACCAGGGCGGTATACACGAGCCCCTGGGCATGAGCGGGGTGAGACTTGAGGTAAGGGTGCACATAGTAACCGCTGCGGTTACATCCGCACAGAACATCGTCAAATGTGCCAACAAGGCAGGCCTTGATGTGGCAGATATAGTGCTCCAGCAGATAGCAAGCAGTGAGGCAGTACTCACCCAGGACGAAAGAGACCTGGGAGTTGCACTCATAGACATAGGAGGGGGCACAACAGATATAGCAATATTCCACGGTGGCACCATAAAGTACACAACGGTTATATCCCTTGGTGGAAACCAGGTTACAAACGACATAGCGGTGGGACTTCGCACACCCACAACAGGGGCGGAGAAGATAAAAAAGCAGTTCGGCTGTGCAATAGCAGATATGGTGGATGACTCCGAGACATTCGAGGTGATTCCCGTTGGCGGACACAGCCCGAAAACCGTTTCAAGAAGGCTTCTTGCAGAAATAATAGAGCCAAGGATGGAGGAGATTTTCGAGATAATAAAAAGAGAGATACTCAAGTCAGGCTACGACAGGTTCATATCAGCAGGGATTGTGCTCACAGGTGGTACATCCTCGATGAAGGGCGTGGTGGAGCTTGCAGAACAGGTCTTCGGACTGCCCGTAAGAAGGGGCACACCAGAGAATATCACAGGACTTGTGGATGTGGTGCAGAACCCCATGTACTCAACTGCAGTGGGGCTTGTAAGATACGGGGTGAAACACTCAACAGAGACACGCTTCGGCAGGGATACAAACAATGTGTTCTCCAAGATGGTCTACAGGATGAAAGGCTGGGTGAGGGAATTCTTCGGTTAAAACCTTAAATTAAAAAAAGGAGGGGGATACCATGGTTTTTGAGATGGCGGATGAGTTCAACAAGGGAGCAAAGATAAAGGTCATAGGCGTTGGTGGAGGCGGAGGCAACGCGGTAAATACCATGATAAGGCTTGGCCTTGAAGG
>JALUQR010000200.1:0-6963 GCA_027017505.1 bacterium | reverse complement strand
GTTTATAGCAGCAAACACGGACATACAGGTGCTCGATACATCACTGGCTGACACGAAGATACAGCTCGGTGCAAACATCACAAAGGGGCTTGGTGCAGGCGCAAACCCGGAGGTGGGCAGAAAGGCAGCAGAAGAAAGCAGGGACGAGATAGCAGAGGTCTGCCAGGACACAGACATGGTGTTTATAACCGCTGGCATGGGCGGAGGCACTGGCACAGGCGGAGCACCAGTGGTCGCAGAGGTTGCAAAAGAGTGCGGAGCACTGGTCGTCGCAGTTGTTACCAAACCATTCGTATGGGAGGGTGCAAAAAAACAGAAGATAGCAGAGGAGGGCATAAAAAGACTCAAAGAGGTGGTGGACACAGTCATAACCATACCCAACCAGAGACTGCTCTCCGTTGTGGGAAAGAACACAACCCTTACCAATGCCTTCCAGAAGGCAGATGAGGTGCTATACCAGGCGGTAAAGGGCATATCAGATGTTATAACCGTGCCGGGCCTCGTAAATGTGGACTTTGCAGATGTGAGAACCATAATGTCAGAGATGGGGCAGGCCATAATGGGAAGTGGTGTTGCAAGGGGAGAGAACAGAGGGGCAGAGGCTGCAAGGCTCGCCATATCAAGCCCACTGCTTGAGGATATATCCATAGAGGGTGCAAAGGGCGTGCTCATAAACATAACAGGCTCGTCAGACCTCACCCTTAACGACATAAACGAGGCGTCAGCCCTCGTGCACGAAGAGGCAGACCCCGATGCAACCATAATAATGGGTGCAGTGATAGACGAGACAATGGCAGACGAGATAAGGGTTACAGTCATAGCAACAGGGCTTGGCAGAGAGGAAAGAAGAGGGCTTTCCAGGGGAACGGGTATACCAGCCATGGATAACCTGGATGTGCCAACCCACATAAGAAAGGGCAGAACAGAAGATATAATGGAGCTCTCACGGAAGGAGATAATAAAGAGAACCCCGTTTGAACCCTTACCCGATGAGGACGATATATACGACACACCCACATTCCTGAGGAAACAGGCAGATTGAACGGGCAGGGGGCAAAGAGGATATGGCAAGAAAGACAAGGGTGCTTTTCGTATGCGTTGGTAATTCTTGCCGTAGCCAGATGGCAGAGGGCTTTGCAAGATATTACGGAAAGGACATAATAGAGGCAAGAAGTGCTGGCACCTCGGCATCAGGGGTGGTAAACCGCAGTACCATAGAGGCAATGAAGGAAGCAGGCGTGGACATATCAGCACACACATCAGACCAGCTGACAAAGGACATGCTCCTGTGGGCAGATGTGGTGGTAACAATGGGATGCAGTAGTCTCGAGTACTTCTGGGACGAGGAGGTAACCGCAAGACGCATAGACTGGCAGGTTGAAGACCCACTGGGCAAACCGTGGGATACCATGGTCAGGGTAAGGGAAGATGTGAAAAAGAAGGTAAGAGAGCTTATAAAGAGAATAAGAGAAAACAGATTATGACCACAAGGGCCCCACTTATACTCGTTGTGGACGATGAGGTGGATATACTCACCCTCCTTGAGTACAACCTTGAAAAAAGTGGCTTCAGAGTTATAAAGGCAAAGGATGGCCCTGAGGCCATAGAGCTTGCAACAAGGAGAAGACCCGAGCTCATAGTGCTCGATATAATGCTTCCTGACATGGAGGGCACAGAGGTTCTCAAAAGGCTCAAACAATCAGACCAGACCCGCCACATACCTGTTATAATGCTTACCGCAAAGGGCGAAGAGGTGGACAGAATAGTGGGTTTTGAGCTCGGTGCAGAGGACTACATAACAAAACCCTTCAGCCCCAGGGAGCTTATTTTGAGGATCAAGACCATCCTTAAAAGGCTCTTTGCAGGACCTGCAGACACCGCCATTTTCAGCCACCGTGAGCTCACCATAGACAGGGATAGAAGAAAGGTCTGGGTGAACAACAGAGAGGTTGTGCTCACACACACAGAGTTCGAGCTTCTCACAGCACTTGCAGGTGCCAGGGGAAGGGTGCTCACAAGGGATATGCTTCTTGAAAGAATATGGCAGAACTCCTATGTAACACCCAGAACAGTGGATACCCACATAAGAAGACTTCGGGCAAAACTGGGAAATGCAGGCAGTTACATAGAAACGGTAAGGGGTGTGGGCTACCGTTTTGAGGCACAGTAGCAGTATGGACGAGGTAACCATACTTAAGGCCATAGTAAGAGAGATGCAGAAGGGGGTGCTCGTTCTCAACCAGCAGGGCACCATCCTCTATGCAAACCCGTTTTTCATGAAAAACTACTCACCCCGTACAGAGCTCAGGGGGCAGAACATAGAGGAGCTTAAAGACAGGGTGCCACTTCTTGGGGCCATAGCGGATGTACTCAAAAGAAGTAGTGAGGTATCCACAGAAAACCTTGAGATAAGTGACCGTGACAGGTTCTTCAAGATACGCACCGTGGGTCTGCGCGATACAGGAGAGTCAAACCTGATAGTGTTCATTGAGGACATAACAGAGGAGAAAAGGGTTGAGGCCATAAAGAAGGACTTTGTTGCAAATGTCTCGCATGAGCTGAGAACGCCCCTTGCAAGCATAAAGGGATATGCAGAAACCCTTCTTGATGGAGGACTTGAAGACAGGGAGAAACTCAAGGAGTTTCTCCGTATAATAGACAAGCACGCAACAAGGATGTCCAGGCTCATAGAAGACCTTCTCATACTCTCGCGCCTTGAATCCCAGGATGTGCCCATGGAGCAGGAGCCAATAGACATATACAAACTTATTGCATCCATAACAGAGGGCTTTAAAAAACATGCCCAGGACAAGGGCATAACCCTTTCCATACACAAAAATGGCACTGTGCCCGAGGTGCTTGGCGACAGGGTCAGGCTCGAGCAGGTTATAGTGAACCTTCTGGACAATGCAATAAAGTACACACCACAGGGTGGAAAGGTGGATGTGATTGTAAGATATGAAAACGATGAAGTAAGGGTGGATGTCAAGGACACCGGCATAGGCATACCACCCGAGGATATGCCCAGGATATTCGAGAGGTTCTACCGTGTGGACAAGGCAAGGAGCAGAGAGCTCGGTGGAACAGGGCTCGGACTTGCCATAGTCAAGCACATAGTGCTCGGGCTGAAGGGAAGGGTATGGGTGGAAAGCACACCCTCCAAGGGCTCTACCTTCAGTTTCACACTCAAACCAGCCCGCTGAAACCCTGCAGGCAACAGGTGGTTTTGTGGTATAATCAGAAAGATTCGGCTCCTTTAAGAAATCATTCCAGAAAGTTCGGGATATGGCTGTAATAGAGGTCAGGGAGCTTGTGAAAAATTATAACGGTGTGGAGGCTGTAAAGGGGGTCTCCTTCGATGTGGAAGAGGGCGAGACCTTCGGTTTCCTTGGGCCCAATGGTGCGGGCAAGACCACCACAATAAACATACTCTGTACACTGCTTGCACAGACATCAGGGGTTGCAAGGGTAAATGGGTTTGATTGCCTGCGAGAGCCCGCAAGGGTGCGCTCCTCCATAGGGCTGGTCTTCCAGGAGATAACCCTTGACAACGAGCTTACAGCCCTTGAAAACCTCAAGTTCCACGGCTACCTCTACAACATGGAAAAAAGACTTCTTGAAAGACGCATAGAGGAGATACTCAATGTGGTGGGGCTGTGGGACAGAAGAGATGAGTTTGTAAAGAATTTTTCTGGCGGGATGAAACGAAGGCTTGAGATTGCAAGGGGGCTTCTGCACAGGCCAAAGGTGCTCTTTCTTGATGAACCCACCCTCGGGCTTGACCCCCAGACAAGAAGCAATGTGTGGAGGTTCATAGAGGAGCTTAAAAGAAAGGAGGGAAACACCGTCTTCATGACCACCCACTACATGGACGAGGCAGAGGTGTGCGACCGCATAGCCATAATAGATGGCGGAAGGATTATAGCCTGTGGAAGCCCAGAGGAGCTTAAAAGCTCCATAAAGGGGGATACAGTCTACCTCAAGACCTCTGACGATGAGAAGACAGCACGGGAGCTTCACGCAAGGTTCGGCATACAGCCAAAAAGGCTTAAAGATGGTATCGCCTTCATAGTGGACAGGGCAGAAAGCTTCATACCCCGCCTTTTCGAGGCACTTCCAACAGAGATACAGGCGGTAAATATTAAAAGACCGAGCCTGGATGATGTGTTTCTGCATCTTACAGGAAGGGAGATAAGATAGGTGTCCTGGCGGGCTGTATATGTGATAGTTCTCAGAGAGTTCAAAAGATTCTTTCGCCAGAGGGGAAGGCTTCTTACCACCATTGCAAGACCCCTTCTGTGGCTTTTCATAGTGGGTGCGGGTCTTACAAGCATAATAGATGTGGAAACCCATGGCTCCTACATGCAGTTCATACTGCCGGGTGTGGTGGGAATGACGATTCTCTTCAGCTCCATATTTTCCACAATCTCTGTTGTGTGGGACAGGGAGTTCGGTTTTTTAAGGGAGATACTGGTCGCCCCTGTCTCAAGACTCACGATAGTTGCAGGGAAACTTCTAAGTGGCACCGCACTTTCACTCTTCCAGGGGCTTGCACTGCTTCTTGTAGCCCCTCTGGTGGGCCTGAAGGTGGGCATAAGGGAGCTGTTGCTCATGGCGGTGCTTATAACGCTTCTTTCCTTCGCACTCACCTCTTTCGGACTCTTTATAGCAGCAAGGCTCACATCACTTGAGGGGTTCAATGTTATAATGAACTTCATAGTACTGCCCATGTTCTTCCTGAGCGGGGCACTCTATCCAGTGGAAAGGCTTCCGTGGATGTTAAAGTATCTTTCTCTGCTCAATCCCTTAAGCTACGGGGTGGACTCTTTCAAGCATGTACTGCTTAAAAACAACGGAATGCTCACAGCAGAACTACCCCTCTATGTGGATGTACTATTTGTTGCGGTTTTTGGCACCATGATGACACTGCTTTCTGCATGGGCATTTGAAAGGAGGGGCTGACAGAGGTGGCAACCCTCTATGTGGTTGCAACACCCATAGGTAATATGGAGGATATAACCCTGAGGGCAATAAGGGTGCTCAGGGAGGTACACCTTATAGCAGCAGAGGATACGCGCTGGACCCGAAAGCTACTTTCCCACTACCACATAACCACCCCCACCACGAGCTACCACGAACACAACGAGAAAAAGAAGGCACCCTATATTATAGAAAGACTGAAAGAGGGCATGGATGTTGCCCTTGTTACGGATGCAGGAACCCCGGGGATAAGTGACCCTGGCTACAGGCTGGTGCGCCTTGCCATAGAGAACCACATACCAGTTACAGCGGTGCCAGGTCCATCAGCCATAATAACCGCCCTCAGTGTGTCAGGGCTTCCAACAGATAGCTTCCTGTTTGCGGGGTTCCTGCCACACAGAAGGGGGGCAAGAAGAAGACGCCTTGAAGAGCTCAAAACAAAGGGGGCACTTACCTGCATACTCTATGAGTCAGCCCGAAGGCTTAAGGCAACGGTTGAGGATATAGCAGAGATTCTGGGTGATACAGAGCTTGTGGTTGCAAGGGAGCTGACAAAACTCCACGAGGAACTCATAAGGGGTAAGACAAGCGATGTGCTGAGGATACTCAAAGAAAGCCAGCCCCGTGGGGAGATAACCCTCGTTGTGAGGATACCAGAGCCCGTTACAGAAGAACCAGCCCTCAAAGAAAAGCTTACAGCCCTCATGAAAGAGGGACTTACACTTAAAGATGCGGTTGAAAGGGTTACAGAGACCACAGGTACAGCCAGAAAAGACGCCTACCGTATCGCACTCATGGTAAAGAAAGAACTCCAGAAGGGAGGTTCTTAAGGATGAAGAGAATCCTTCTCGGTATCATCATAGGTATAATAGCCTTCGTAATATTCATAATGGCAGGCGGAGGAGAGTATCTTAAAAGACTGGGGCAGAAGACAGAGGAGGCTGGAAGAAGGCTTGAAAGCTATGAGAAGAGGCTTAAAAGCTCGGTAAAAGAGACAAAGCAACGCATAGAAACACTCAAAGAAAAAACAGAAAAGAGAATAAAGGACACTGTGGACAGAATAGAACACAGACTTGGTATAGACGAACAAGAGAGGTAAAACACTGCCTTATTCCACCCTGAACAGAAGCCTTACATCCATGGCATCTGAGCCTATGTAGAGCTGGTTGAGCCCGAGCACAGCCCTTGTGTTAGCGCTTTCCATTGCAAGCGGGCGAAATACAAGCAACCTTTCTACCCTTTCACCTGGTTTTATCCTGGTTGTGCCATCGAAGATGAACCTTTTAAGCCCCGAGAGGGTGGAAAGGGTCTGGGGCTCTGCACCCTCCTCTCTTATGAGAAGGTAGAGGTCTGTAAGGTCCAGGGGCTTTTTGTAGTCAAGAACCCCTGCAAAGAGGAATGTGTGTGAGGTGTTGTAAAGAACAGTTGATGGGGATTTGTTCTCTATAGAAAGCCTTACAAACACAAACCCCCTTTCTGCCAGCTGGTCAAGCAGGGATACACCTGTTGAATCCACTTCACCCAGGGGGCTTGCCTTTATTTCTATCTCTTCTGTGGAAAACCCGGTGTTTACAGCGATAAGGCGAAGCCTTCCCTCAGGGGTCTGAACACATCCTGCAAGCATCACAAGCCCTGCGATACCAAGTACGGAGGCCTTCAGCACCCTCAATAGCGTATGTGGAATCCGTTGAACTCTGCTCTGTAGTCCTGCCACTCTACCTCTACCTTTTCCACCCTTGCACCGAGAGGGCCCCTGTGGCACCACTCGATGAGTTTTTCCACCGCATCCTTTCTGCCCTCAAAGAGTGCCTCCACAGAGCCATCTGCAAGGTTTCTAACCCAGCCGTTAACCCCGTGCTCAAGGGCCTTCTCCCTTGTGGTAGCCCTGAAGAAGACCCCCTGGACAAGCCCCCTTACAATCACATGTGCCCTTGCCATCTGCTCCATGGATGTGAAATTTATCATAAACCCCTGAAGGATACA
>JALUQR010000199.1 GCA_027017505.1 bacterium | reverse complement strand
GCTTGAATGCATCGATAAAGGTCTCTACCTCGCGCGCATCGAGGAGCCTGTAATGTATGCTCATTGTGGCTCCCTTGTCTTCAACAATAACTCCACGGAAACGTTCTGCAAGTCCCTCACACAGGCACTTGAGTCGCCTGAACTCTTCTCTCGTCCTGCGACCTATATCTACAACCATCGTGAACCCTGGAGCGCTTATCTCCAGACCATGGTTGCCTGCATATACAATACCATCAAGGGCAACCCTCTGCTTTAAATCCTCAAGCCCTCGCCCCGAGATTATAACCGTGGGATGAAGGCGCACCAGCTTTCTTAAAAGCTCCCTGGTTGGAAATGGCAGATAGGCTATCTCAGGCCTTGCAACTATTGGGGTAAGAGTGCCATCGTAGTCTAAAAAGAGCGAAACCCTCTGCTTCTTTAACTTGGCTTCAATGGCATTAAGACTCTTTAAAAGGTATCTGGCCCTCGTTATGGAATGCATTTGAACTCTTTGATGATTTCATTTACCCATCTGAAGATATTGTTTCTCTTTACATGTTCTCTTGCATCTTGCAATGTCTCACGCTTCTTTTCCATAGGTGCCTCAAGGGCGCTTTTGATAGCATCTGCACAGCCCTCTGTGTCATAGGGATTTATGAGTATTGCTCCTGGCATATCCTCTGCTGCACCTGCAAACTCACTCAAAAGGAGTGCCCCTTTGAGATCCACCGGTGAGGCTACATATTCCTTTGCCACAAGGTTCATACCGTCATATACAGAGCTTATCATTGCAAGGTCTGCACCTCTGTAAAGGGCTGCAAGGTCTTCGTGTGAGAGCCTGCCTTCAATATATCTTATAGGCTGCCACCTGGAGGTGGAGTATCTCCGATTTATAGACTCCACCCTCTTTCTCACCCGCTCCATGTAGCTCAAGTACGGCTCTATCTTCCTGGTGGGAACAGCCACCTGTATGAAGGTGAATCTCCCCCTGTATCGTGGATACTTGGCAAAGAAGAGCTCAAGGGTGTCGAAACACTTGAGAATGCCCTTGGTGTAGTCGAGCCTGTCCACACCCAGTCCAAGGAGCTGTCCTTCGAGACCATACTTCTTTTTGAACCTCTCCAGAAACCGCTCGGCCCGCCTCGTAGAGGCGCTCTCCTCGAACCATTCAAAGTCGACACTTATAGGAAAGGCCTTAACCCTTATGGTACGCCCGTTATAATATACAAGCCCTCTTTTAAGATCCGTCTTCAACCCCATCTCCCTTGAAACACACCTCAGGAAGTTGAGCCTGTAGGATTCGAGTTGAAAACCCAGAAGATCATTTGCAAGAAGCCCTTCAAGGAGCTCCACCCTCTGGGGACATATCCTGAAGACATCGTGTGGTGGCCAGGGAATGTGCCAGAAGAGTGAAATCTTAAGACGCGGCCTTCTTGCTCTTATATATTTACCACAAAGGGCAAGGTGATAGTCCTGGAGCCATACTATTGCCTTACCTCGACCAAGCTCCTCGATCACAGCATCAGCAAATACCCTGTTCACCTTCTGGTAGCTCTCCCAGTAGGAGTTCCTCAGGTATATTCTATCCAGTGTTATATGGCACAGTGGCCAGAGAAACCTGTTGGAATAACCATTGTAGTATCCCTCGAGGTCCTCTTCGCTCAAAAATACCCTTCGCAATGTGTAAGACGGTGCCTCCGGCGGAACCTTGCTCCTTGGACCTGCCTCAGGACTGCTACCAGCGGCAATCCATATGCCACGGGTTGCCTGCATCACAGGATCAAGGGCTGTAACAAGCCCACCCACTGATTTCTCCAGCCTGCCTCGCCTGAAAACATATGGCTCCCTGTTGGAGACTACAATGAGTCTTTCCTTTAGAATCCTCTCTCCCTTCATAACACCCTTATCACCTTCGAACAATCTGTAACCTTAAACCTGTGCTTTTCAAAGTCTCCTCTCTGTTTCTGCATCGAAGATATGCACCTTCTCCCACCTTGGTCTGAAGAAGACCTGTCCCCCGGGCGGTATACTCTGATCCCTCTCTTTCAACATACCCTTAAGCCTCAAACCTTTGAAGAGTATATCTATCCATGTGATAGACCCTGCTGGTTCCACAACGCTCACAGTGGCACCGAGGGTATCTTCCCCTTTCTCGATGGATACCTCTATATCCTCTGGCCTCAGACCTGCAACGATTCTGCGACCCTGCGGGATGGATGCAGTGGGCATGAAAAATTCCAGCCCTCCCTCAAGGACGAATCTACCCCCATCCATCAGCTCTCCCTCTATCATATTCATGGGAGGACTGCCCATGAACCCTGCAACGAACACATTGGCAGGTCTTTCAAAGAGCTCCACAGGTGGAGCGCACTGCTGTATCTCCCCGTTGTAGAGCACTGCCACCC
>JALUQR010000198.1 GCA_027017505.1 bacterium | reverse complement strand
CGTTACCGAGAGGGGTTACAGGCTGAGAAGGGAGTATTTCTGGGGACTTCTGATAGTAAGCGTTATACTCTTTGGTGTGGGTATCTATTCATTTCCCTATCCTCAGATAATGGAGGCGAGGGTTACTGGCAAGCCCCATGTTGTAAAGGTTATGGCAAGCCAGTTTATGTTTGAACTCTCAGAGACAGAGCTTCCCATGGGCTGGGTGAGGTTTGATGTTACCTCTTCAGATGTTAACCACGGTTTTGGCATCTACAAGGATGGCTGGCTTGTAGCACAGACACAGGCGATGCCAGATTATGTGAACCGTCTGTATGTGAACTTCACAGAGCCTGGAAAATACGAGGTATGGTGTCTTGAGTACTGTGGACTGGCACATCACATAATGATGACAGAATTTGAGGTAAAATAGAGGAGGTGGAAAATGACTGACTCTTTCTATCAAAGAAGAACAGCTGGCATTGCTCTGGGTATAGGGGCAATAACCATTGTGCTCTATGGTGCGACCCTATTCTTTGGAGTAATAGCCAGAACGAGTCAGGGTGGTTTCATAGAGTTAAGGCCTGATGTGCTCTACGAGTTTGTAACACTCCATTCGGTTGGTGTTGCGGGTTCTCTCATGACGGGCATGACTGCCATGATGTGGTATTCGCTGAGCAAGCATGTAAGGCTCAGCATGAACCTTATGATGATAATGTTCGGCATAATAGGTGCTGCGGTGGTCTCGCTTCTGGTCTGTACACTCATGGGCTATTACGGTTCTGGATGGACATACCTCTATCCCCTGCCGTTCAAATCAGCAGGAGCATGGGACGAGTGGGCAGGAGCACTTTACCTTCTGGTAATCATGTGCGTTATCATAGCCATGTTCATAGCGTGGGCTGATGTGATCGTCTCCTGCTCCAGAAAGTATGGCTTTGCAAGCTGTATGGGATGGAACCTCATATGGGGCAACGAGACCCCTGATAACGCACCACCTCCTGTGGTAATAATATCCACGGTTACATCCCTGTGCGGTATACTCTCGCTCTTTGCGGGTAGCATAACAGTTGTTCAACAGCTCATATACTGGTCGAATCCATCCTATTACATAGATTACCTCTTCATAAAGAACCTCATATACTACTTCGGTCACATTCTCATGAACATGGTCATGTACATGGGTGCTGCGGTGGTCTATGAGATCCTTCCAAGATACGCTGGCAGACCCTGGAAGTCCAACAAGATAGTTGCCATATCCTGGAACACCGCCTTCATAGCTGTTACACTGGCTTATCTGCACCATCTGTTGCAGGACTTTGTACAGCCACTGGCCTTCCAGGTGATAGGTGTGTTTGGCTCCTACATGGCTGCATTTCCTGCAACGGTGGTTACCATAATAGGCGCTCTTATACTGGTGTACAGGTCTGGCATGAAGTGGACTGTTGCACCCCTTTACTTCTTCCTGGGGCTTATGGGATGGGCCATAGGTGGTTTTGCAGCTGTTATGGATGCGGGCTTTAACCAGCAGTTCCACAACACCATGTTCGTTCCAGGCCACTTCCACACATACCTTCTTGCAGGCGCATCGTTCATCTTCGTGGGTGCACTGTATCATCTGACGGAACAGCTCGGCGGATGCAGGGATACACTTGAGGACAAGGTTGGTCTGTGGACATGGTTCATAGGTGCATACGGTGTGGTGGCCATGTTCCTTTACTCCGGGGTGTTCGGCACACCACGCAGATATGCGGTACAGATGCCAGGCACTGAAATCTACAGCACCATAGCGGTGTACTTCGCATGGCTCGTGGTATTCGGCGTGACCATGGTAATAGCAAGGTATCTTACGAGACTGCAGAGGGTCAAACCTCTAAGAGGCTGGTAATAGGAGGAATTAACAAACCATAAACTCAAGGAGGGTTTTAGCCATGGCAGATGAAGAAAGAAGGATAGAAGAAGAGGAAGAAGAACCAATACCTGCATGGCAACTGTTTTATGACAATATAATGCTACTTTTCTTCTTCGGTGTTGCGATACCAACACTGGTCTTCACCGTATGGGGGCTTATGGAGATTGTGCAGGTACCAGATCTTCCCTCATACAGTCCGTAAGGAGGTGATAAGATGGCGATAAAAGAACCCGAAAGGATTTGGTGGAAACCCTATACCTGGGATGAAAAGTTCTGGGTTGCTGTTGCGCTCCTGTGGATGCTCACCACTTTTGTATTCATGCCTGTGTATCACTTTATAGGCAAACAGAATCCACCATTTGAGACATACAGGGTCAGAGACCCACAGCAGTTCACAGCCCTTGTGGATGCAATGGTGGAAAAATATAAGGTGGGTGAAGAGGAGGGCATACCCATAGTGCGTCCAGAGCCCGGCTCTGATGTGTTCCTGCAGGCAAGCATGTGGCAGTGGTATCCCATACTGGAGCTTGAAAAGGGAAAAACCTACAGACTCCATGTGTACTCGCTGGACCTGCAGCATGGTCTGTCCATACAGCCGATAAACATGAACTTCATGGTCCTCCCGGATTATGATTATGTATTAACGATTACCCCGACTACAAGCGGTGAGTACTACATCGTGTGTAACGAGTACTGTGGACTCGGCCATCACATGATGGTGGGCAAATTATATGTGAAGTAATGTAGGGAGGTGTTGAAATGGAATTCAGAACTTGCTCCTTCACAGGGCTTAAGATACACAAGCCAGCAGAGGATCTTATAAAGTGGAATGTGGTAACCGCGGTGCTGTTTCTGGCTCTCGGTGGTTTCATGGGGCTTCTCATGGGGCTTACGCGCTGGCCGAGTGTTCATTATCTTGACCCCACCCATTATTACAGGTTTCTCACCCTTCACGGGTTTGATGCCCTGCTGGTGTGGATAATCTTTTTTGAGGTTGCTCTCGTGCACTTTACCTCCGCGGTGCTACTTAACACAAGAACGGTTATACCCTCCGCTGGTTGGATTGCGTACTCACTGATGCTGATAGGTGCGATCTTCGTGAACATAACGGTCTTTGCGGGCAAGGCGGATGTGCTCTTTACATCCTATGTACCGCTCAAGGCAAGTGGCGTGTACTACACAGGGGTTATAATATTTGCGGTTGGTGCCCTTACAGCCTTTGGCCACTTCTTTGCCAACATAATACAGGCAAAAAGGGACGGTGCATACAGGTATTCGCTTCCGCTGGGTTCCTTCGGCATGGCAGCAGCGTCCATAATAGCGGTGGTCACACTTGCACATGGCGCTGTCATAATGATACCCACGCTCCTCTGGTCAATAGGTCTTATAAAGTACCTTGACCCTGGCACATACAGGCTCATATTCTGGGGACTGGGACATCCAAGCCAGCAGATAAATGTGTGTGCCATGGTCTCTGTGTGGTACATGGTGAGTGCCTTTGTGCTCGGTGGTAAGCCTGTAAACGAGAAGCTCTCAAGAACCGCATTCGTGCTGTATATCTTCTTCATAAATGTGGCCTCGGAGCATCACCTTCTGGTTGACCCCATATTCAGCAACTGGCATAAGATAATAAACACAAGCTATGTGATGCACCTTGCGGTGTTTGCAAGTATGGTGCATGCCTTTGCGATACCAGCATCTATGGAGGTTGCACTCAGGGAAAGGGGCTACACCCGTGGATTGTTCGAATGGCTCAAGAAGGCACCATGGGGTAACCCCGCATTCTCGGGAACATTCCTTTCCATCATAGGGTTTGGCTTCCTTGGTGGTACCACAGGCGTTATAGCTGGAACCGAGCAGTTCAACATAATAAGGCACAACACCTTCTTCATACCAGGCCACTTCCACGGCACCGTCGTTGCTGGCACCACCCTTGCCTTCATGGCATTCTCCTATCTGCTAATGCCGTACATCTTCAAAAGAGAGCTGATTATGCCCAAGCTTGCATCTGTACAGCCCTATCTGTATTTTGTGGGTGTGGCGATGATAGCCATAGGTATGATGGGTGCAGGTGCGCTGGGTGTGCCAAGAAGACACTGGGATATAACCTTCTCAGGTGCTCCCTTCAGCTTCAGCTTTGATCCATCGGTGGATATGTTCCTGAGTGTGATGGGTATAGGCACACTGCTTGCAGTACTGGGTGGAGTAATCTATGTGATGATAATAGTAGGGACTGCCCTTTTCGGAAGAAAGGTGGCACCATAAAAACCATAAAACAGGAGGAAGAGTAAAGATGGCAAACAGATACGACGACGAGGAACACCGCAACAAGATAGAAGCCCCGGGCACGCTCGCACTCTCTTTAATCTTTCTCGTGGTCTTTATGGTGCTCTGGTTCCTCCACTTCAAGTGGCTCGTTGAAGTATGGTGGGTAGAATAACGAGGAGGTGACAGAAAAGTGACCCAGGAAAGATTTAACTGGCCATTGTGGATAGGCGTTATCACAACCATGATTATACTCGTCATGGTAATCCTTCCCTGGAGGTAAGAGGGGTAAGTTTCTTCCCTTACCCCTCTTACCCACCCCTCCTGTTGAATCTCTCCTGCAGAGTGTGATACAATAAACTGAATCCATTCGGGGTATGATTGTGAGGTATACTGTATTCATCCTCATCACAGTGTTTCTTTCTCTACGGGCTGTCCATGCGGAGGTCATAAGTCTGGAGGTTGCAAGAAAGGCGGTAACACAGGCAGAATGGGCAGAGGGCGTTAAACTGCACGACTACGAGCTTGTAGACCAGGATGGCGTGAGGTTTCACCTTCACGATTACTTCAAACAGGGCAAACCCCTTCTTGTAAGCTTCATATATACCCACTGTACCGATGTATGCCCGCTTATAACCACCACCCTTGTAAAGGCGGTAAAGGAGGTAAAGGCCCAGATGGGTGACAGCTTCAATGTGCTCATTATAGGGTTCGATGTTGAGCGTGACACCCCTGAGGCCCTCAGGGCCTACAGCCAGCGATATCTTGACACCCCTGGGCTTATAAGGTTTGCCACCGCAGACAGAGAGACCATGGAAAAACTCCTTCGTGAGTTCGGCTTCTTCTACAAAAGGCGTGATACACACGGTTTCACACATCTCACCATGGTCAGTGTGGTTGACAAAGACGGGGACATATACAAACAGGTCTATGGATTCAACCTCAAGCCCGAGGATATAAGAACCCCTCTCATGGAGCTTCTTACAGGCAACATACCCATGGAAACAGAGCCAACATTCCTTGACAGGCTCAAACAGCTGTGCACCGTGTATGACCCCGTAAGTGGCACATTCGTTCTTAACTGGCCAGTGGTCATAGGTTTTGCACTGCAAATCATACTCATAACGGCAATTCTCGTGGTACTCTTTAAGAGGCCACTTGGTTCACTCTTCTCAAGGGTATTCTCTACACACAAAAAATAGCCCATGAGGGAGTCCACAGAAATACAGCACAAACACCTGGGTATGTTCCACAGAATGTGGCTTTATGCAGAAGCCCTTCTCAACAGGTTCTGTAGCTACAATCCGCTGTATCATCTGCACTCAATAGGGGTGTTTCTCCTGTGGGTTGCCCTGTTTACGGGCATATATCTTTTCATATTCTACAAGATAAACCCTGAGGGTGCGTACGAGTCTGTAAGGTACCTTACAGAGGAGCAGTGGTGGCTTGGCGGACTCATGAGAAGCCTTCACCGCTACGGGTCAGACCTTCTGGTGGTGGTCATGGTGCTTCATCTTCTGAAAACACTTGTTACCTCCCGTTACGGCGGCTGGCGCAGGCTCGCATGGGTCAGCGGGGTATTCATCCTGTGGGTCGTGCTTATCTGTGGCATATTCGGCTACTGGCTGGTCTGGGACAGAAAGGCCCAGCTTATAGCGGTGCTCTCTGCAGAGATGCTCGAGCATATACCCATCTTCGGACAACCCCTCTCGATAAACTTCTCTGGAGCAGGAACCCTTGATGCCATATTCTTCTACATCCTCTTTATAATGCACTTTGCCCTTACGGTGTTTCTGTTCATACTCCTGTGGGTGCATGTAAGCAGGATAGCATCCGCAAGGATAAACCCTCCATTCAAGCTCGGGCTTGCAACCTTGGGGCTACTTATCCTTTATTCCATTCTGTTTCCTGCAGGGCTTGAGCCACCAGCAGACCTTAAAGTCCTGCCAACCCCTGTAGAGGTGGACTGGTTTTTCATGTTCCTCTATCCACCACTTAAGTACATACCAGTGTATATGATGTGGCTTATAATAATAGGGGTAACTGCGGTGCTTGTGCTCATTCCCTGGCTCTTTCCCGTAAAAAGAGAGCTTACAGCATCTGTCATACTTAAAAACTGCACTGGCTGTGAGCAGTGTGTGTTTGACTGCCCTTACGAGGCCATATACATGAGGCGCAGAACCGATGGCAAACCCTTCAACCTTGAGGCGGTGGTATCTCAGGGAAGGTGTGCGGGTTGTGCCATATGTGTGGGTGCATGTGACTTCGATGCCATAAGTATGCAGGCCTTTACAGAGAGGGAGTTTAAGGAGAGGATACTGCAGGCCTCAGGGGAGCTTGCAGGAGCAGAAAAAAGACCCACCCTTGTTGTATTCGCCTGCAGATGGGGCGTGGATGTATCCGAGCACCTTGCAGGGCTTACCACAAGGGTGTTCACCGTGCCATGTGCGGGTATGATACAGCCCGCCATGGCAGAGACCGCACTCAACGCAGGGGTGGACGGCGTGGTCATCTCTGCATGTGCAGAAAACGACTGCCACTACAGGGCAGGCGATGAACTGCTGAAACTGCGCTTCAGTGGTATCAGGCGCCCCACATTCAAAACAGGTGTGGACAGAGACCGTATAAGGATTCTCTTCCTCTCACAGACCCAGAAAAGGGATTTCTCCCAACAGCTTGAGGACTTCGTAAACAAACTGAAACAGAGGTGTGGTGTGCAATGCGTGTAGCACTGGCACTTGTGGTATCTGCCATACCGTTTCTTCTGATACACTGGCTATCATCCGTGGAGTTACAGTTTTATGCACCTGAAAAGAGCATGCTCAAGGTGGCCTTCAAACACTCTGGAAAGAGGCTTGAAGAGTGCGATGAAGTGGAGTTCCTGCTCAAACAGGCTGAACGCTACCGCAGGGAAAACAGACAATCCCAGGGAGTGAGAATGGACATAGGACTGCTTGAGAAAACAGGCTGTAGTAGAGAACGATACCCCGTGGAACTGCGCATCGTGGTGGACGGAAAGGAGCTTATAAGAAAAAGCTACCCACCAGTGGGACTGAAAAAAGACGGGGCGTCATTTGTATACGAAAGGTTCCTGCTCGAAAGTGGCCTGCACCATGTGGAGATAACCATGAGGGATGGAAAAGACAGCCCCCCCTACATACTCAAAAAGAGGGTTAACTTTCCACCAGGCAGGATACTGCTTGTAAGGTTTGACGATAAAAAAGACTCACTTGTGATTGAATAAAAACCTTCTCACAGGGGCTCTGAAAACTCCTCAAGGCAGGAAAGAGGGCTAACCGAAAAGGGACTTCATCATAAGCTCCACTATTTTTAGAAGCTGGTCAAAGTAGTCAGAAAGAAGCACAATACTCACAATAAGCCCCACAAGCCCCATCATTGAGACTGCACCGAGGTGTGGTCCCCACGGATATTCGTCGCTCATACCACCTGACTCCTTTCTGTGCTTTCTTCTTTTTTACCACTTTACACACAAAAGGTCAAGTCAGGTCCATAGAATGGGACTTTCATCCCGCAGGTCTTAAAGAAACCCTTAAAACAAAGGCAGAGCTGGCCTTAT
>JALUQR010000197.1 GCA_027017505.1 bacterium | reverse complement strand
GTGTGGTATCGTGCCGTTTGGCTCCTGTCCCACGCCATTAAGCCCCAGGTGGGCAAGGCCTCCCACAATGCCACCTATATCTGGCCCGAATGCAAGGGTGTATCCCCACAGAACCCACTGCACACTTATAAGGCACAGTATGAAGAAGCTGTGCATCATGGTGCCCAGGACATTCTTTCTTCTCACCATGCCTCCGTAGAAGAAGGCAAGCCCTGGTGTCATGAGCATAACAAGTGCGGTTGATACCAGAATCCATGCGGTATCCCCTTTATCTATGCCACCTTCTTCTGCATGGGCAGATAGAGGAAGCAGTAGCATTCCAAGAAGCAGTACCAGTATCCTTGTTTTCATCCTTTATCCCTCCTTTAGGTTTGGGTTTTACAGGGCTTCTCTGCCCCTCTCTCCTGTTCTTATCCTTATTGCCTCGTCCACTGTTGAGATGAATATCTTTCCGTCACCTATCTTGCCTGTTCTTGCAGAGCTCATAAGGGCGTCCACAACCGCCTGTGCATTCTCCTCTGGCACCACTATCTCAAGCTTTACCTTTGGCACAAAGTCCACTATGTATTCTGCCCCGCGGTAGAGTTCTGCGTGGCCCTTCTGTCTGCCGAAGCCCTTGACCTCTGATACTGTCATACCCTCGATGTTCATATCCTGAAGCGCCCGCTTTACATCGTCGAGCTTGAAGGGTTTTATTATCGCTTCTATCTTCTTCATATCCCCTTTCACCTCCTGAATTGGTAAATAAAAAGGCGCCCCTGTAGACATCCGGCACAGGATTGTCTACAGACGGGCGCCTTTGCCCTGCCAGAGTATACCGATACAGCGCTGTATCAGCTACCAGATGTATCCGCTCTCACCGTGCTGTAAGTGGCAGAGCGGGCTGTACACAAGTGTTACCCACAGAAGACTTGAGACCACCACCGCAGAAAACTTCACCCGCTCAGCAAATCCACCTGTTATAAGGGCAACGGTTATTACCGCAAACATGCCCTGAAAGCCCGTAAATACCAGGTGTGGAATAGTCCCGTTTGGTTCTGTGCCAAACCCGTTGAGAAACAGATACCGTAGCCCTCCTATAAATCCACCCACATCGTCACCAAAGGAGAGCGTGTATCCCCACAGAATCCACTGAACACTTATAAGACACAATATAAAGAAGCTGTGCATTTATGGTAACAAGTACATTCTTCTTTCCTGCCATCCCCGCATAGAAGAGGGCAAGCCCTGGTGTCATGAACATGACCGGTGCTATCGTCGTTGACAGGAAGGGTGCGGGCATCCCTGCCCGCACCCTTCGGATGGAGGTTGGTACTTAACTAAAACTCTACATTGAAGCCAACACCTCCGTAGAGTACATCCGTATCGGTGCCACTGCTTGTTGCCATGTAGGTGTTCTGGTTTATCGCCTTTATGGCATCCTCTCCGTCACCCAGGGCAAAACTGTAGGCAATCTTCGGAGTTATGGTTATCTCACCCCAGGGAATGTCCACAGAGAGGTTTACCTCTCCATAATAGAGCCCGGTGAAGGTATCACCGTCCTCGTCATAACCCATGACCTCGTCATCGAAGTTGATGCCCACCAGTGCTCCGCAGTTTACCGTATAGCCTCTAACATCCATGCTGTGGCCTGCACCCACCACTGCAAAGGCACCGTCACCCTCGTCAAAGTCATAGTAAAGGGTTATGTAGGGTGAGAGGATGGTATCGTAGCTCAAAGAGAGGTATATCTCCTGGGTATCAGCGGAGTTTATGAGTCCGTAGTGGATGTAGCCCAGCTCGTAGGACAATCTGTCCACAGAGCCACTGTAACTCAAGGTGAAGTCTGTTTCCGTGTTCTCACCGGAGTCTGTGGAGTAGTTCGTCCAGAACCCTATGGCTATGTTATCCTTCTCGATTCCCACCGCTGGCTGGATAACGATACCGTCGTTTACGAGGTTCTGTCCCCTCCACACATAATTGCTCATAACATCCACCGATGCAGAGCTACCTGCCATGGCTGGCCCTGACACCATAAAGAACATGACCACAATGAGAACAAGCTTTGTAAGTTTTCTTACCACCTTCTTCCTCCTTTCTTTCTGTTGGTTGTTTTGTGTGCACTGATGCCTGTCTTAAAGCCTTAAAAATCTTGTAAAGAATGCGTTGCCGTATCTTTTGAGCTCATCGCTGTAGAGTTCTGTATCCTCAAGTATCTTTTTTCTATCGAGTCCCTCTTCTTCTATCTCCTCGATGTTTTCCTCCTGTTTCAGCCATGCGAGTATCATCCCCTCTGTGAGCTCCAGGTGAAACTGCACTGCATACCAGTTTCTTTCCATCCTTACCAGCTGGTTTTCAAAGAGCCTGCTTCTTGCAAGAAGTGTGGAGCCCTCTGGAAGTTCAAAGGTATCTCCGTGCCAGTGAAAGACCTTTAGTTTTTCGGGAAACCCCAGAAGAAGTGCATCCCGCCTGCCCTCTTCTGTAAGCTCTATATCGTACCAGCCTATCTCCTTCTGGTCTCCCCTGTACACCCTGCATCCCAGTGCCCTTGCCATAAGCTGTGCTCCCAGGCATATACCCAGGGTCTTTACACCCCTGCGCCATGCCTTCTCGAGAAACCTGAGTTCCTCTTTTATAAATGGATACTCATCCTCCTCATACACACCCATCGGTCCACCCATGCTCACAACCACATCTTCCGCGCCCACATCTTCTGGCAGTCTTTCCCCCTTCCAGAGCCTTACAGGCAGGGCTTTTATATTGAATTTTCGCAGGGTGTTAACTACAGTGCCTGCTGTCTCGTGGGGTGCGTGTTCTATGATAAACGCCTCAGTTGTTTTTCTTTTCAAGGGCAAGTATTATCACCTCCGCCACCTCTTTCATGGGTTTTCTCTTGTCCATACTTATCTTTCTTATCCTTGCAAATGCCTCTGCCTCTGTTATACCCTCTTTCTCCATGAGCAGACCCTTTGCCTTCTCTATGAGCTTTCTTGCCTCAAGGGTGTTTTTGAGGTCTTCATTTTCCTTTCTGAGTCTTTCAAACTCCCTGAACATTGAGATGGCAAGTTCCACAGCCCCTATGAGCTCTTCTTTTCTTACAGGCTTTGTAAGATACGCCATAACGCCTGCTGATATGGCCTCTCTCAGTTCCTCTTCGTCTCTCATGCCGTCTGCAAGAAGCACTATGGCAGAGGGGCACTGCTTAAGGAGAAGTCTTTCTGCCAGCACACTTCTTGCCCCAGGGGTTGTGGCATCCATTATAACAAGGTCAGGTCTTTCTTTCTTGCAGAGTTCCACCGCCTTGCTGGCATCCCCGCATTCTGCCACCACAGTATAACCCCTCTCTTTAAGGACCCCTCCGATTTCTGCCAGCTCATTGGGTTTGTCCTCTATAACCACAACCCTCTTCATGCCCCTGTCTTTTAAAGCAAATGTCATGCCACACCGTGAGGCCCTGTTTTAAGGGTATTTTTATATGCGTGTTTATCCTGTGTGTATCTTTTGAAGGCAGGTGTGCTTAATTTTTATGCAACTCTGCGGAAGAGAGCTCGCCCCTTTTAAGACCCACGGCGAGCCTGTATATGGAAAGGTATTTTCTGGCAGACTGGTGCCAGGAGAAGTCCTCCCTCATGGCCCTTTTCTGCAGTGTGCGCCATTTTTTCTTGTTTTTGTAGACACTTATTGCCTCTTTTACCTTTTCCACAAGTGCCTGCGGGCTGTATTCTCTGAACTTGAATCCGTTGCCGTTTTTCTCGCTGTAGTCTCTTATGGTGTCATCGAGTCCACCTGTTGCCCTTACTATGGGTATGGTGCCGTATCGCAGGCTGTATATCTGGTTCAGTCCGCACGGCTCGTAGCGTGAGGGCATGAGCAGAAAATCGCATCCCGCCTCCAGCTTGTGGGCAAGTGCCTCATCGAAGGCTATCTTTACGGAGAGTTTATCTGGATAACGGCGGGCAAGCTCCTCAAAGAGGGTCTGGTATCTCCTCTCTCCTGTGCCAAGAACCACCATGGCAAGCTCAAGCTTCATAAGCTCCTCCATGGAGGAGCTCAGTATGTCGAAACCCTTCTGTTCCGCAAACCTGGATATAATGCCTATAAGTGGTATGGAGGGGTTCACATCAAGGTGGTATTCCTTAAGCAGGTCCTTCTTGCAGATGGCCTTGCCTGAGAGGTCTTTCTCGCTGTAGTTTGCCTTTATGTATCTATCGGTCTGCGGGTTCCACTGTGAGTAGTCAACCCCGTTGAGCACACCGAAAAGTCTGTCCTTTCTCTTCCTCAACACCCCTTCAAGCCCGTAGCCGTATTCAGGGGTCTGAATCTCCTTGCTGTAGGTTTCGCTAACTGTGGTCACCACATCGGAATACACTATACCTGCCTTAAGAAGGTTTATCTTGCCCCAGAACTCTATGCCCTCCATGTTGTACATCTCTGCGGGAAGACCCGTAATATCGAACAGTGTGGCAGGAAAGAGCCCCTGATATGCTATGTTGTGTATGGTGAACACCGTGGCGGTCTTCTTAAAGTGGGGTGCGTAAAGGCTCTGGATGTATGCAGGGATAAGCCCTGTCTGCCAGTCATTACAGTGTATAATGTCTGGTATGGCTTTGAGTGCCATGAGGGCCTCCACCACAGCCCTTGAAAACAGGGTGAAACGCTCAAGGTTATCGAAGTAGTCACCCTCCGGGGTGGCGTAAAGACAGGTTCTATCGTAATACTCATCTCTTTTTAGAAGATATACGGACACACCCCCCGGGGTTACACTGCGGTATATGCCCACTGTAAGGATTCTTCTGTCTATGGGTACTGTTACATCCACATCGAGCTTTTCCGTGGATATGCCCTTCTGCCATACCTCCCTGTAGTAGGGCAGGAACACCATAACCTGGCATCCCATATTCTTCAGCACATGAGAGAGGGTGCCAGTGACATCCGCAAGCCCCCCTGTCTTTGCAAAGGGTGTGACCTCTGACGATGCTATAACTACTTTCATGGCCATACAGACAATCACACTTTAGCATAACTTCCCGCAGTTGCAACCCTCTGTAAGGATTTAATTTGCCAGTCTGAGGTCTTTTATGTTAAATTTTCTGTAATTTGCAGGGAGTCAGACCATGCAAATACTTAAGGAGCTAAACCCTGTTCAGAGGTCTGCGGTTACCATTGAGGGCGGGCCTGTGCTTGTCATTGCAGGTGCGGGCAGTGGCAAAACGCGGGTTCTCACCGTACGCATAGCACATCTTGTAAAGAACATGGGGGTCGTGCCTGAAAGGATACTTGCGGTTACATTCACCAACAAGGCAGCCCAGGAGATGCGCAAAAGGCTTGCCCACTACATAGGTAGAAACTCAGACAGGGTGTGGCTCGGCACATTCCATTCGGTGGGACTCAGGATACTCAAAAAAGAGGGCTATCTTCTGGGAATCCCGCCTGAACCCGTAATATACGACAGCGAGGACCAGCTGAAACTCATAAAAGAATGCATGGAGGAGCTGAACATAAGCGAGCGGGTGTTTCCGCCAAAGCGTTTGCTCTCAATGATAAACCATGCCAAAAACGAAAACATCCTGCCCCAGGACTATCCCACAGAGGGCAACCCCGTAAAGGAGCTCTTCCACAGACTCTACACACTCTACCAGGAAAGGCTCGGGGATATGGGTGCCCTTGACTTTGGAGACCTCATCTGCCAGCCCATAAGGCTTCTTAAAAGACATCCGCACATTTTAAGAAGTTATCAGGAGGACTTCCTCCACATCCTCATAGACGAGTATCAGGACACAAACCGTGCCCAGCACATACTGATAAACCTTCTTGCCCGGAGATGGCAGAACATATTCGTGGTGGGTGACCCTGACCAGTCAATATACACCTGGCGGGGTGCGGACATACGCAACATACTGGAGTTCGAACACCACTGGCCTGGGGCAACCATAATAAGGCTCGAGCAGAACTACCGTTCAACAGCATCCATACTGTCAGTAGCAAACGAGGTCATAAAGAACAACAGAAGGCGATACGAAAAGAACCTCTGGACAGAGAACACCCAGGGTATTCCACCTCTTTTCTGTGAGTGCGAGGACGAACACCACGAGGCAAAAACCATACTTGAGTGGATAGAACGCCTTAAAGAGGAAGACCCTTCTCTTTCCTACCGTGATATTGCCATATTCTACCGTACAAACGCACAGTCAAGGGTGTTCGAGGAATGGTGTATGCGCAAAAACATACCCTACAGGATATTTGGCGGGGTGAGGTTCTACGAAAGAAAGGAGATAAAGGATGCAATAGCCTATCTGCGCATCATAGCCAACCCCAGGGACGCACTGAGTCTTAAGCGAATAGTGAATGTGCCACCAAGGGGCATAGGGGCTGTAACCATAAAGGAGATGGAGGAGAGGGCAAGAAAGGAGGGTATAGGGCTCTATGAGGCCTTCAGAAGGGCGGTGGAGGAGGGAACACTTAAAAGGCCCGAACAGGTAGAATTCTTCCATCTCATAGAGGAGATAAGGGCAGGCCTTACGGGCATGAGCCTTCAGGATGTGGCCCTGAGGGTGCTTGAGGGTACAGGCTACATGCGTTCCCTTGAGGAAGAGGGCACAGAGGAGGCCTTTGAAAGGCTTGAGAACCTCCATGAGTTTATCTCTGCAATGGCAGAGTCAGGGGCGGGTGGCCTCTCGGAGTTACTTGAGGGCATAAGCCTTGTAAGTGATGTGGACACATATGACCCTGAGGAAGACAGCCTGACACTTATGACCATACACTCTGCAAAGGGGCTTGAGTTCGATGTGGTGTTCATTGCAGGGCTTGAGGAGGGGCTCTTCCCGCATGCAAACAGCCTCAATGACGAGGAGATGCTCGAGGAGGAAAGAAGACTCTGCTATGTTGCCATGACCAGGGCAAGAAAAAGGCTGTTTCTCTTCTGTGCGTCACAGAGAAGACACTTTGGCGAAAATAGATACTGCTCTCCATCAAGATTCGTCCAGGAGATACCACCCCATATGCTCATGGTACACGAACACGGTCATACTGATAGAAGGCTGGAGAACACCTCACCTGACCCGCAGGAGCCATGGCAGGTGGGCATGAAGGTGGTGCACCCGAGCTTCGGGGTGGGTGTGATAAGGGCAAAAGAGGGTATGGGTGAGGACGCAAAGCTTACCGTAAGGTTCAAAAATGGCGAGGCAAAAAAACTCGTGGTAAAATACGCCAATCTCATACCCGTTCGGTTCTGAAACCCATGAAGAGCCTTCTTAAAAGACTTCCGTATGTGGTTATGGCGGTGGTGTTTCTGCTTTCTGTGGAGCCACTCCACACCGAAGATACAGAAGAACCACCACCAGTTGCAGACACCATAGAGAGGCTCTACCAGGAATACGACGAGATAGACAGAAAAATCCGCAAGCTTAAAGAAGACCTTGAGGGGCAAAATCACTCTACCCTTTTGACCCCATTTACCGTAACTGTAAGAAAAGACAGGGGGTTTACTCTTCTCGGGGTGGAGCTTGTTGTGGATGGCAGGTATGTCTCAAGCCACCTCTACAGTGCAACAGAGAATACCGCCCTTGAGGAGGGCGGAAGACACCTTCTTTACAACAGCACACTGCGTAAAGACACCCACCGTGTGTTCATAACCTATAGATACAGAACCTCACACACCATAAGGGAAGAGACCACAGGATGGACTGTAAACCTCCAGGATGAACCCTTCATACTGGAGATTTTCTTCAAAAAGACCGATAAAGAGGATGTAACACCAGTGGCAGTAAGGGTTCATCTCGTAGATGAGGACATACAGCTGGAAAAACCCTGAAAGATGGGTCATCCTGTGTGTATACCTTATCCTGACCCTCTGTGGCACCACACACAGCCAGGCAGAGTTAAGAGAGGTTTATGTAAACAGGGTTGAGTATCACCTGGAGGAACTGAGATTCTTCTATCTTACGGGTAACTATCCCGATGCCCTGAGACTCACCGAAAGGCTCCTTAAAGACGCCCATCCATCTGCCAGAAGGCTTACCCTTTTAAGGCTTCTTAAAGTAGAAGCCCTCAGAGGGGGTCTGTCATCCAGCCTTACACCACCTACCACAGACGGTGGTGAGATGGCATCCCTTGAGTCCCTTCTCAGGGGGGTTTTAAAGCTCGGGGATACTGCCCTTCTTACCACCTTAAAGGGGCTTTACCCTGGTATTGGAGATGCCCTACTGAGGGTGGCCCTCTGGCATATGGAAAGGGGTCACTACATGCAGGCCCTTGCGTTTATGGAGGAGGGCAGGGTCTTTCTTACAGCCCCTCTGCTTGTGGATGCAGGGCTTATAAGGGCATACAGTCTTTTAAAGCTTGATAGAAGAGAGCAGGCATTAGAAGCCCTGGAAGATACGGTGGAGCTTGCGGGTTCACTTCTTGAGGCTTACAGGAAGGTGGTTGAGGGAAGCCCTCCAGAAAAGCCCTGGCAGATGTTCCCTCAAAGAAAGGAGCTTGCAGGACCTGGGGGCTCCTATGCCATGCTCTCGGCTCTTGCATCCCTCTACAGGGCAAGGCTTGAAGAGGTGAACATGCTTTCAACAGGGCTTGAGGAAAGACTCCTTGCAAGAGAGAAGGCCCTTGCAGAGCTTAAACAGGCGGTGGAAGAGTCCGAAAGGCTTCTTAAAAGGCTATCAGGGCTTCTTGCGGTAAGGTATCATGCCGTATCAGCCACAGTTGAGCTCCATGCAGAAAGGGTTATCCTGAGATGGCAGAAACTTCTCAACAGAAAACTCACGGACGCTGAAAAGACCACCGTCTACTTAAGCCTTCTTGATGGCAGGGACGGGCTCTGGTATCTGGACAACACCATGTACTGCCAGCTTCTTTACCTCATGACACTCGAGGATGAGCGAATCTCGGGGAAGGATGGCACACTGTTTGAGTCCATACTCAAAGACCTTGAGTCCACAGCAAGCGCACAGCCCACAGCCATCTCACAGATGGTAAGCCCCGTTGAGAGGCTTGTCAGAAAGGCCACAGAGAGGGATACCCGCCTTCTTAAGGAGCTAAAAGGGGTGATAAACTCCATAAAGACCTCACTTAAGACCATAGACGAAAACATGGAACATATCCGCACCATGACATTGAAGCTTTCAGAAAGATACGCCATGGAGGAGGTGGAAAGACTTAAGTCCCTTATTGCAGAGCTAAAAGACCTTACAGCAGAGGGTATTAACACCCCGGGGTTTGATGAGGCAAGGCTTTTAAGGCTTCTTACACCCCGTCTGTTTACACCCCTTCGCACTTGACACCTCTTTATCGGGCATATATATCTTGATTATATGGGGCGTGTATTCACATATCTTTTTGCCATGCGTCCGCAGTTCTTTCCTGCGGTGGTCATTCCAATAGTGTTTGGCACATCCTATGCGTGGTACAGGGAGGGTGTGTTTCATCCATGGCTTCTTGCATTGAGCCTTCTTGCGGGCATACTCTACCATGGAGGGCTCAACCTTTTAAACGATTACTTTGACCACCTCAACCGCACTGACGATGTAAACCCCCATCCCCTCACCCCCTTTGCTGGTGGAAGCAGGGTCATACAGGATGGGCTTATATCTGCTGGAGGGGTTCTTGCATTCTCTGCTGGATTGCTTGTTGCAGGCTCTGTGGTGGGGCTTTATCTCACATACATAAGGGGTGTGAGGCTTCTTATAGTAGGGGCTGTGGGGCTTCTGCTTGGTGTGTTTTATTCTGCCCCTCCGCTCAAATTTGCCTCACGCGGGCTCGGTGAGCTGGTGGTGGCACTCAACTTCGGGGTGCTCACCGTAACTGGCTCCTATCTTGTTCAGACAGGTTACATAAGCATTGAAGCCATGGTGGTATCCCTTCCCATAGCCTTTCTCGTTGTGGCCATACTCTATGTGAACGAGTTTCCAGACTACACCGCAGACAGAACCTGTGGAAAACGCAACATGGTTGTGCGAATAGGCCTGTGGAGGGGAAGATGGGGGCTTTTTGTGCTCACCGCCCTGTCCTATGCAAGTCTTGTATTCTGCGTGGTTATGGGCTATCTTCCAGCCCTCTCGCTTGTTGCCCTGGCCACCCTGCCCCTTTCAGTAAGGGCATCCCTGGGGCTTATGAAAAACTACAACAGACCCCGCAAACTTCTTCCTGCAATAAGGTCCACCATATCTGCACATTTTTCAACAGGCATACTTCTGTTATTCTCCACCCTTGCTTGACAAACCCCGCAGTCACACCTATATTTAAGGTGAAGACAACAATATTTTGAAAGAAAGGAGGTGTTTTGGGTATGTCCATACAGAAGTGGCATCCCTTCACAGAGCTTGAGAACCTGCGAAAAGAGATGGAACGGCTCATAGATGAATTCTTTCCCACCAAGGGCTCGTATATAAGCCCCTTATGGAGGAAGGGCACAGAGGATATAGCGGTACCATCGGTGGACATGGTTGACAGGGGTGATGAGATAGTTGTCTCCATGGATATGCCAGGCGTTGAAAAGGACAACATAGAGGTATCCCTGCAGGAGGATACCCTCACGGTGAAGGGCACCGTAAAGAAAGAAAGCGAGGAAAAGGAGGAAAACTACATAAAACGGGAGAGAACCTACAGCTCCTTTGAGAGAACAATCAGGATACCCGTAAAGATAAACTCTGATAAGATAAAGGCGGTGCTCAAAAACGGCATACTCCAGATACATCTGCCAAAGGCAGAAGAGGTGAAGCCAAAGAAGATAAAGATAGATGTGTCCTGACCCTGACAGAGGGCAGGAAGGTCTTCACACCTTTCTGCCCTTTTTGTTTTTTTCAGTCTTCCTCTTCCACAAGATATGGGGCAATTCCATCTGGTCTTTTCTCCTGCAGGGTTCTGAACACCCCTATGGCCTCCACCACAAGCCATACCTCAAGTGCGAGTATCATCGCCCCCACGGTTAGAAGAAGGTAGTTGGCCTCGTTGTAGAACCTGACAAGGTTGGATGTCATTGCAAGTGCACTCATTACGAGCATGAAGGCCATGGGCAGAAGCGTATAGTAAAGTGGTTTTCTTGTTCTTACAAGATACATTGTAACCGTAAGGAGTGCCAGCCCGCCCATAAGCTGGTTTACGGTGCCGAAAAGTGGCCAGAGTATGAGCCCTCCCTTACCCCACTTGAGCATGCTCAGAAAGAAGGCACTCAGCACTGCAACCGTTGTTGCAGGGTGTCTGCGGGCAAGGGGTTTAAGCCCCATATCCTCTGCAAGTTCTGCTATCACATAACGCTGGATGCGTGTTGCGGTATCCAGCGTGGTTGCAGCAAAGCTTATAACGAACACCGCAACCATGGACCTGCCGAACTCCTGCGGTATCCCTATGTAGGAGAGAAATACCGCACCACCCTCCACAAATGCACCCACCTTGGCACCCAGGCCCTTTGCGGTATTCCAGTCTGCATAGTGCTGTGTCCATGCGGTAAGTGATGGAAACCCCGCGGTGCACACCAGTATTACAAGAACCGCGAGCACACCCTCTATGAGCATCGAGCCGTAGCCTATAAAGGGCATGTCTCGCTCGTTATCGAGCTGTTTGACCGTGGTGCCCGACGAAACGAGCGAGTGAAACCCGGATATTGCCCCACATGCAACTGTTATAAAAAGAAAGGGAAGCATTGCAGGAGCACCTGCCGGAGAGGGATTTACCGCAGGGGCAACAACCTGTGGCATGCCCACAAAGAGTCCCAGGTAGAGTAGCCCGAGCCCCGCAAAGAGCTGATGGGAGTTTATGTAATCCCTCGGCTGAAGCAGAACCCACACGGGCAGAATAGATGCTATATAGGCATAAACCAGAAGAACCACAACCCATGTGAGTATCTCGTTACCCATTATAAAAGGTGGCAGTTTCAGTGGATAGAGTATACCCAGGTACATGAACCCGTAAAGAAGTGCCAGTGCCAGAAGGCTTGGCAGAAGGGGATTACCCCTGAACCTGTGTATGTAGATACCCAGGGCTACTGCCACTGGTATCTGTAACCACACGGGAAGCACTGTTTCGGGATACATCATAAAGAGCACCCCTATAACCAGTGCGAACACTGCAAGCACTATGAGCAGGGCAAAGAATATAAAGAGAAGAAACAGGGTTCTTGCCCTGGGGCCTATGAGCTCTCTTGTAATCTCGCCTATGGACTTGCCCTTATGCCTTGCGGACACAACAAGTGCACCGAAGTCGTGCACCGCACCCATGAATATGGAGCCAAACACAACCCAGATAAGTGCAGGAAGCCAGCCCCATATAACCGCTATGGCAGGCCCCACTATGGGACCAGCACCAGCAATGGATGTAAAGTGATGTCCAAAGAGTATGGCCTTCTTTGTGGGAACAAAGTCTATGCCATCCCTGTAGCGATGGGCAGGGGTAACCCTGCTGGGGTCTATGGCAAATATCCTTCTTGAAAGAAACCTGCAGTAAAACCTGTAGGCAAGTATGTATGCGAAAAACACGCCTATGGCTATGAGAACAGAATTCATCCCTGCCTTCTACCCCCGCAAGGGTTTTACATGATTATTTTACCCCAAACAGGGGGGAATATTCAAATCCCCTGTGTCTTTACCGCACCACCCACCACTATCTCGGGTATTCTGAGTGTGGGCTGTGCGTCTGAAACGGGCACACCCTGGCCGTCCTTACCACATGTGCCTATGCCAAAGCCGAGGTCATTTGCCACCATATCTATTATCCTTATGACCTTTGGGCCAGAACCTGTAAGTGTTGCACCCCTTACGGGCTCACCGATCTTACCCTTCTCTATGAGGTAGCCCTCGGAGACCTCAAACACAAAATCCCCGTTTACGGTGTTAACCTGTCCACCGCCCATCTTTTTAACGAAGAGCCCCTTTTCCACAGAGCGCACCACCTCCTGCGGGTCTGACTCTCCAGGGGCTATCATGGTGTTGGTCATGCGTGGTATGGGTCTGTGTCTGTAGGATTCCCTTCTGCCGTTGCCAGTGGAGCTTCTACCATCCTTCATTGCAGAGAGTCTATCGTACATGTAGCTTTTGAGCACACCTTTTTCTATGAGCACGGTTTTCTGTGTTGGTGTGCCCTCGTCATCGAACCTTGCGGAGCCACGCTTATGGGGTATGGTGCCATCGTCTATGACCGTTACAAGTGGCGATGCAACCTGTGTGCCCAGTTTTCCCGTGTATACAGAGAGTCCTTCCTGTGCCAGGTCTGCCTCAAGGCCATGGCCCACTGCCTCGTGTATCATGGTGCCTCCTGCAGAGCTTGAGAGCACCACCGGCAGTCTTCCTCCAGGTGCAGGCCTTGCGGTAAGCATCATAACAGCCCTTCTTGCAGCCATCTCTGCAACCTCTTCGGGCGGGTTCTCCTCAAAGAGCTCAAGCCCCATGCACCCGCCAGCAGGCTCGTAGCCTGTCTGGAGTACATCTCCATCAGAGGCAACCACATGAACCGTATAGAGGGAATAGGTGTTGACATCCTCCACCCACTCTCCCAGGGAGTTCACAACAAGGCTTCTTTTAACACTATCACGGTAGTTCACCTTCACCTGCCTTATCCGCCTGTCCACCTTTCTTGCGGTATTATTCCCACGCCACACAAGTGAGACCTTTTCTGCAAGGGGCTCCTCCTCTGGCCTTCTCTTTACTGGAAACCCGCTGGATTCAACCTTTCTGGTAAGGGCTATATCCTGTGTGTGGCCTTCCCTGAGGGCAAGTGCAACGAGGTCTGCAACCTCAAGGAGTGCCTTCTCTGTGAGCTCGTTTGTGTAGGCATAGTATGTCCTGTGGCTGGCTATAAGCCTTATGCCACAGCCTGCATCCCTGCCAGTGGTAACCCGCTCTATTCTGTCCTCCTCACAGGATATAGAGGTGGTCTTTGTGTCCTCCAGATAGAGGTCACAGAAATCTCCACCGTTTTTCATCGCATGTTTTATTATCCTGAATGGGTCAAACTTAAGTGTCTTCACCCTTAAGACTGCTCCTTTCGCTGTATATGTTACAGATGAAAGAGTATAGCAACGCACAGGCCCTTTATCAACCCCTTAAGGGTTTGAATTCTTCCCTTCAGTCTGTTAATATCCACTGCTATGGAGTTTCTTGAGCGTCTTTTCAGGCTTAAAGAGTCTGGCACAACCCCCTCAAGAGAGTTCGTTGCAGGGGCTACCACCTTTGTCACCATGAGCTACATAATATTTGTCCAGCCTGCTGTGCTTGGCACTGCGGGTATACCTGCTGGCTCTGTTATGGTTGCAACATGTGTGAGCAGTGCTGTTGCAACCCTGCTCATGGCAACTCTTGCAAACTACCCTATAGCCCTTGCACCTGCCATGGGGCATAACTTCTTCTTTGCCTACACAGTGGTTCTTGCAATGGGCATACCCTGGCAGATAGCCCTGGGGGCCGTGTTCATATCAGGCACACTCTTTATAGTGTTATCCTTTGTGGGGCTCAGAGAGAGAATCATAGATGCGGTACCCCCTTCACTTCGCCATGCGATTGCCTGTGGTATAGGTCTGCTTATAGCCCTTGTGGGGCTTGAATGGGCAGGCATTGTGGTAAGTAAGCCAGGCACATACATAGGGCTTGGCACACTGTCTGCAACACCCACGATTGTGGCGATAACGGGGTTCATGGTCACAGCAATACTTATGGCCTTAAGGTTCAGGGGTGCCATACTGGCAGGTATTGTGGCAGGTGCCATCCTGGGGCTTCTTACGGGGGTTGTGGACTACAGGGGTGTTGTAAGCCTTCCACCATCTGTTATGCCCACACTGTTCAAGCTTGATATAATGGGAGCCCTTGGTCAGGGGCTTTTAACTGTTATATTCGTATTCTTCTTTCTTGACCTGTTCGACACCGTGGGCACCCTCATAGGTGTTGCAGAGGAGGGAGGGTTCATGAAAGACGGAAGGCTTCCCCGTGCAAGGCAGGCCCTGCTTGCAGATGCTGTGGGCACAGTTACAGGAGCACTGCTCGGCACATCCACTGTTACAAGCTACATAGAGAGTGCTTCTGGCATAGGCGTGGGCGGAAGAACCGGGCTTACCGCTGTGGTTGTTGCAGGGCTTTTTCTGCTTTCCCTTTTCTTCTCACCCCTTGTGGAGATGATAGGAAGTGGCTACAGGATGGGTGAGACCGTGCTCTATCCTGTTATAGCACCTGCACTGGTTGTGGTGGGAAGTATCATGCTCCGTGGCATAAGGCTTATAGACTGGGATGACCCCACAGAGAGTATCCCCGCATTCATAACCCTTCTGACCATGCCAGTGACATTCTCCATAACAGATGGACTCGGGTTTGGCTTTATAGCCTACACCACACTTAAGCTCTTTACAGGAAGAATAAAAGAGGGCTCACCCCTTGTGCACGCCATATCGGTGGTCTTTGTCATAAGGTATCTTTTCTTTACCGCTTAGTGCCCGTCTTATTTGCCTGGGATGGCCTTCTGTAGTAAGATATATGGTATGGAGCTTTTCTCACAGGATACATCCCGCACAAGGCCCCTTGCTGTGAGGATGAGGCCTGCCTCACTTGAAGAGTTTGTTGGGCAGAGGCATCTGCTTGGAGAGGGAAGGTTTCTTGAAAGGCTCATACATCAGGGCAATCTGCCCTCGCTTATATTCTGGGGTCCACCAGGTTCTGGCAAGACCACCCTTTCACGCCTTATCGCACAGAGGATGAAGGCAGACTTTGTGGAGTTCTCTGCGGTTATCTCTGGCATTCAGGACATAAAAAAGGTGGTGGAGCGTGCAAAGACCAACGCACTGTATGGCAGAAGGACCATACTCTTTGTGGACGAAATCCACCGTTTCAACCGCACCCAGCAGGATGCGTTTCTGCCCCATGTGGAAGAGGGTATCATAACCCTCATAGGTGCAACCACAGAGAACCCCTCCTTTGAGGTTACCTCGCCTCTTCTCTCACGCTGTAAGGTGCTCCTTCTTGAGCCCCTCTCAGCGGAGGAGATAAGAGAGATACTTCTTCGTGCCCTCAGGGATAAAGAGCGAGGGCTTGGCTCCATGCAGATAGAGGTGGAGGAACCTGCCCTGACACTTATGTGTGAATACTCCTACGGGGATGCAAGAAAGGCACTCAACCTTCTTGAGGCATCTGCCATGATTGCCAGGGGAAGAATAACCACAGAGGTTGTAAAGGAGGCCCTTCAGAAGGAGACCCTCCTGTACGATAAATCAGGCGAGGAGCACTACAACCTCATATCAGCCTTTATAAAGAGCATGCGTGGTTCTGATGTGGATGCAACCGTGTACTGGCTGTGCCGTATGCTTGAGGCAGGGGAAGATCCCCTTTTTATAGCCCGCAGGATGGTCATATTCGCATCAGAGGATGTGGGCAATGCAGACCCCCAGGCACTTCCCCTTGCCATAGCAACAAAGGAAGCGGTGGACTTTGTTGGCATGCCCGAGGGCTGGATACCCCTTGCACACTGTGCAACCTACCTTGCAAGGGCACCAAAGTCAAATGCATCCTACAGGGCATACCTTCTGGCAAAGGAGGATGTGAAAAGATTCGGCCACCTGCCCGTGCCACTTCACTTAAGGTGTGCACCCACAGAGCTTATGAAAAAACTGGGCTACGGCAGGGGCTACAAATACCCCCACGACTATAAGGATAAAAAACCCCCTCAACAGTACCTTCCTGATAGACTCAAACACAGAAGATATTACCCCACAGACGAGGACTGACCTGCCACATTGAACCCCAGGGCGTTGAAGTAAGTGCTGTGTCTTTTAAGCCTTATTGCAACCCGCCTCTCATCTGCATTTGCATAACAGTAGATACAGCCTGCAGGGCATGTATCATAACTGCCCACATCCACACTCTCTGTACAGCGACAGCCCCTTCGCGTGGGCACAGTCCTCAGAGATGGCTCTATACCGAAAAGGCCCTTAAGTTTTACTCCATCCACGCACCTTGCCCTTCCTGCTGATGTTCCTGCAACATGGGGGTCACAGCACACACTTACCCTTATACCGTAACGCCTTCCTGTGGTGGCAAGGGTGCGCACAAGAAGAAGCTTCTCTTCAGGCAAAGGATTACGCACCTTAAGCCCCATGGTCTCAAGCCTTTCTGATACCTTCGGGTAGAGGTTTACAAAACTTACATAACAGTCCCTCACCCCACGGGCAAGGCGTTCGCACAGGCGGGTGAACCCCTCAATGTAGTACTCAGGGGTGAGCTCATCTGTAAGCACTATGGGGTCAAACCTCCAGACCACACACCCTGCAGAATACCTGCGGGATAGATAGAGCAGATCCCCTGTGGCCTCATCCTCTGGAGGGCTGTGTGGCTCAAACAGAGGTGGAAGGGCTGTTATGGTGTGGTGAAAGAAAAGGGCCTTTGTTACCCTTTCAACCTCCTCAAGCCTTGAAAGAAGCGGAGAATAGTTCTTAGACCAGAACACTATCGCATGTATGTCTTCTGCCCTCAGGGAGACCCTCTCAAGGGTGTGTTTGAAGGGATGTCTTACATACACAAACCCCTCTTTGAGCCTTCTCAGAAACCACTCGGTATGATACGCGGGTATGTCTGTTCTTCTGCTTGCAGAGATAACTCTTTTCATCCCTTCTCCAGAAGCGACCTTGCAAAGGAGAGTTCCTCCTCAACTGTTCGTAGCCTTCCCTTAAGCTTCTCCCTGAATATGCACTTAAGTATCTCACCCATGCGGGGGCCCTCTTTAAGTCCGAGCTGTTTGAGCTCTCTTCCTGTAAGAAGTGGCCTTACATCCTTAAGCTCCTCTATATAGAGCCTTATCGCAGATTCTGCCACAGAAGAGCCCCTTGCGGAAAGGTACACAAGAAGCTCTAAAGGACAGGATGAAAATGTCTCGTATATTTTCACCCTGTCGTAAGGCTCCTTCTCTATGGATTCAAGGGCGTCTATGGCATTGTCTCTTCTTTCCATGGAAAGTAGCCTTCTTTTTCCACCCACATTGAGCCAGCGTGAAAACTCCCTCAGGGCCTGTAGAGAAAGCCCATCTGTAAGGGAGAGAAAGTAGACAAACCATTCCTCTATCTTCTCCCTTTCGGTGCTTCTGTACCACTTAAGCAGTGTCTCTGTGCGCCTGAGTATGGAGAGGGTGTGTGTATTATCGTTGAACTCTTCGTTAAGGGTGTGGAAGAAGCCTATTTTAAAGAGTCTTTCTATTATCTGCAGGCGTTTTTCTTCTTTGAATATATTTATGAGTTCATCGAGCATCCTTCTGCCCGATGCCCTTGCTGGAGCCCCCTCCCTTATTGCGTTGAGCATGAGTCTATGTGTTTCTTCCTCTATGGAGAAGTCAAACCTTACTGCAAATCTCACCGCCCTGGGTATTCTTACGGGGTCTTCCCTGAAGCTATCCCTGTGAAGCACCCTTACAAGGCCTGCCCTGAGGTCTTCAAGCCCTCCACAGAGGTCAACCACTCTGCCGAGCCTTTCGGGATCGAGGCAGACTGCAAGGGTGTTTATGGTAAAGTCCCTTCTTAAGAGGTCTTCCATGAGGGTTGCAGGCCTTACCTCTGGAAGGCTTGGTGCAGGGTATGCTTCCTTCCTTGTGGTTGCAATGTCCATGCGGTGGCCATCTATGTAGAGTTCTGCGGTGAGGAATCTCTCATGGCGTATGACCCTTTTGAATGGATACCTCTTTGAGAGTGCATCAACCACGGGATAGCACTCACCCTCGATTACCACATCCAGGTCAAGGTTCTTTCTACCAGAAAGTGCATCTCTTACAAATCCTCCAACCCCGTAGGCCTTAAGCCCCAGGGTGCTGGCAATTCTGCCTGTATCCACGAGTATGCGGAACAGAAGGGGCGGAAGGTTTGTCCTGAGGGTATCGAGTATATTCTCTGGCATACGCTTAAAGGCAGGGTTTCAGGCTGTTCGGGCCTCTTTCAGGGGCTCGTTCATGGAGCCTGTTCTGTAGCCCCTGAGGTCTACGGTTACATAGGTGAATCCAAGTTCTGTAAACCTCTGTGCTATCTTCTCACGGAGATTGTTATCCAGAAGATTGGCAATCTCCTGTGGGTCGAGCTCTATACGGGCTATCTCGTTGTGAAACCTCACCCTTACCTGAGAGAAGCCGAGCTCATGTAGGTACTCCTCACAGCGTTTCACCCTCTCAAGCCTCTCTTCCGTTATCTCCACCCCGTAGGGAAACCTTGAGGAAAGGCAGGCAAGGCTGGGTTTCTTCCATGTGCGAAGTCCAAGTAATCTGCTGAGAAACCTTATCTCCCTTTTTGTAAGTCCTGCCTCTTCAAGCGGGCTTCTCACGCCGTGCTCCCTTGCAGCGGTTCTGCCAGGACGATGGTCATCCCTGTCATCAAGGTTTGCCCCATCGAGCACATGGGAAAGCCCAAGCCTTCTGGCATGGTCCTTGCAGATGGTAAAGAGCTCGGTTTTGCAGTAAAAACAGCGGTTTTCAGGGTTCTTTCTGAACCCTGGTATGTTGAGCTCGTTGGACTCCACCACTATGTGTCTTACCCCCATCTCCTCTGCCAGCTCCCTGGCCTCTCTGAGCTCCCTTTCAGGATATGTGGGTGATGTGGCTGTAAGGGCTACCACATTTTCCCTTCCGAGGGTATCCACCGCAACCTTCAACAGAAATGTGGAATCCACCCCTGCAGAGAACGAAACAAGCACACTTCCCATCTCCTTAAGCAGTCCCTTAAGCCCTGCAAGCTTCTTTAAAGCGATATCCCTTTCAACCCCTTCTGGTTCTATTCGCATATCCTGAGCTCCCTTACCATCTGTTCTGTTGCGGGCTCATCCACCTCTATGAGTCTCTCACCCTCTGTGGAGCCCACCTTAAGTGTTGAGCCATTCTGCCTCTTTTTTGCATATCTCAGGATAAGGCGGGCACATACCTCTATGGAGCCGTTCTCTGCTCCATCGCACACAAGCCCCACAGGCCCGGGGAAACCAACAGGCTCCACAACCACATCACCAGGGCGTACAAACCCCTTAAGCCTCTGGTTTTCCGCCTGATTACGGCTTATAACGAGCTTTGTACCATTATAGCGAAAGTGTCTGCCCACCTTCAGAAGCTGTAGATCCTTGATGGTTATATCCCTTTTGTGCTCGAAAAGGTCTCTTACTTTCTTTGCAAATATCTTATCTGTTAGCAGACAACCGCCCGATGGGCAGGGATAATCATCCAGGTTGAACCTTTCTGCAAGGTGCATCTGGGGCTTTCTGGTTCTGCCCACCATATCGAGAAGTTTTGACCTGTCCACTATACCCTCTTTTTCCGGTATTGTGGGCTCAAGGTGTTTTGCACACAGGGGTCTCAGGATTCTGCCTTCAAGCCCGCTCTCACGCTCTATTATCCTGAAGGTGTCCCTGCGCTGGCTCATGGGCCTCTGGCCGAGCACCTCACCTGTTATGATAAAGTCTGCCCCTATCTCTTCCATGTACTGCTTTGCGAGCCTGAACATGTAGATTCTGCAATCCACACAG
>JALUQR010000196.1 GCA_027017505.1 bacterium | reverse complement strand
AAAGTGGGTGTTCTCAAGGAAGGCCTCACCCTGGAGGCGGGCGAGGTGCTGGATACCACATTCATGAGCAAAAAGGCACTGCTTGCATTCTTCGACGAACAGATAAAGGACGCACGAGAGAAGGGAATACTCTTTTCCCTGCATCTTAAGGCCACCATGATGAAGGTCTCTGACCCCATAATATTCGGCCACTGCGTGAGAAGATACTACAGGGATGTTATCGAAAAACACGCAGACATCATAGAAAAACTCGGTGTGGACTTCAACAACGGTATTGGCGAGCTCTATGCAAAGATGCAGAGCCTTCCAGAGGACAAGAGAAAGGAGATTGAGGCAGACATACAGGAGGTCTACCGCAGGGGGCCAGAGCTTGCGATGGTGGACTCTGCAAGGGGTATCACAAACCTGCATGTGCCAAGCAATGTTATAATAGATGCGTCCATGCCACCCCTGATTCGTGACGGTGGCAAGATGTGGGGACCTGACGGAGAGCTTCACGAAACAAAGGCTGTGATTCCTGACCACAGCTACGCAAGCCTCTATCAGGAGACCATAGATAACTGCAAAAAACACGGTGCCTTTGACCCCAGAACCATGGGAAGTGTCTCCAATGTGGGACTCATGGCACAGAAGGCAGAGGAATACGGCTCACATGATAAGACCTTCCAGGCACCTGGAAAGGGAACAATAAGGATTGTTGATTCCTCTGGAAAGACCATACTCGAAAACCAGGTGGAAGAGGGTGACATATGGCGTGCGTGCACCACAAAGGATATTGCCATACGGGACTGGGTGAAACTGGCTGTAACGCGCGCAAGGGTAACAGGTGCGCCTGCTGTGTTCTGGCTTGACGAGGACAGACCACATCATATAGAATTGTTAAAGAAGGTAAAAGAGTACCTTAAAGAGCACGATACCACAGGGCTGGACATTCGCATCATGTCAGTAGCAGAGGCCACCAGATTCACGGTGGAAAGGATGAGAGAAGGTAAGGACACCATAACCGTTACGGGTAATGTCCTGCGTGACTACATTACAGACCTTTTCCCCATTCTTGAGGTTGGCACCAGTGCAAGGATGCTTTCCATCGTGCCACTTATCAACGGTGGTGGACTCTTTGAAACAGGTGCGGGTGGGTCTGCCCCGAAACATGTACAGCAGTTCGTGGAGGAAGGACACCTCAGGTGGGACTCCCTCGGAGAGTTTCTGGCACTGGCAGAATCCCTGGAACACCTGAGCAACCTGACGGGTAACAGAAAGGCAAAGATTCTCTCAAAGACACTGAGCAGAGCAAATGCAAAGTTTCTTGATAACAACAGGTCTCCCTCAAGAAAGTGCGGTGAACTCGATACCAGGGGAAGCCACTTCTACCTTGCCCTCTACTGGGCAGAGGCACTTGCAGAACAGGACGAGGATGCAGAACTCAAGCAGAGATTTACAAGGATAGCCAGAGAGCTTGCAGAGAATGAACAGAAGATACTCGATGAGATTAACTCCACACAGGGAAGTCCCAAAGACCTTGGAGGATACTATCTGCCTGACCCTGAGAAGACCTCAAAGGCAATGCGCCCAAGCGAGACATTTAACAGAATACTGGAACTTTGAACAGGGGTAGAGATGAAGGGCTGTAGGGAAGAGGTAAAAACCTTAAAATCCCTGAACAGGGGAAGTCTTGGAGGTGTGGAATGCAGTTAACAGGCCTTTTATGGGGAAGCAAGTTACTTAAAAAGGTGGAGTTTCCTGTGGCCGAGGTACTCGGGCCAGAGGCAAGTGTGGACGAGATAAAGGAGCTCATAAAGAAGCACGGTGAGATACTTATAAAACCTGTGTTCAAGGGTGGAGTTGGCAAGAAGGGCAAATCTGGCCTTATAGGCAGGGCAAAGAACATAGAGGACGCCCTGAGGCACAAGGAAAGACTCTACTTTGTGGAGCACACCACCGGTAACACCACCGCAAAGGCAGATGGTGTTACCTTCGAGGGGTTTGTGCCCGCAAAGTACGAGGTCTACTTCGCCATACAGGACTCCACAGTCTACAGGGCACCCACCATCACCATAACCCACGAGGGTGGTGTGGACATAGAGGAGGTGCCCAGAGACAGACTCAGGGTGGTTCCATTTGACCCTCTTACAGGGCTTAAGAGCTACCACATAGCCAACGCCCTGGAAGAGCTCAATGCACCAAAGGAAATCATAAGCCCTCTGGTGCAGAACCTGCCAAAGCTGTGGACACTCTACAATAACTACGGGTTCAGCCTCATAGAGCTCAACCCGATAAGGATGATGCCCACAGAGACGGGCAGACTCATGCCCGTTGCATGCGACTTCAAGGCAACATTCGATATAGATGACCCCGCATGGAAGAGGCTCGAGCTACCGCCACATCTTTTTGCGTCAGACTACTCCGAGTTCGAACAGGAGATAAACCAGCTGCGCACATATCAGGGTCAGAGCGATGTGTTTGTCATAAACCCCCACGGCACCATAACCGCACCCACATTTGGTGGAGGTGCCAACGCACTGGTTACAGAGCTTCTCGGCGAGAGGGCAACCATATCGTCTGACTTCGGTGGTAACCCGCCATACGAGAAGATGCTCCAGATATCAAGAATAGTGTTCAAGTACTGGCTGAAGCAGAGCAATGTGCTCTTCATAATAGGTGGAAAGGCAAACAACACCGATATATACCAGACCTTCCGTGCAATGGCAGATGCCCTGCGTGAGTACTTCCAGGATAATGGTCCCACTCCGCTTTTTGTGGTCATAGGCAGGGGTGGGCCAAACCTCATAAAAGGTATGGCCTACATGAAGGACACCCTCGACAGGTTGAAACTGCCCTACCGCATGTTCGGCCACGACAGCGCCATGAGCGAGGTGGTAAACTACGCCATAAAGGTGGACGACTGGATGCGCCAGGGCGGTAGAAAGCTCATAGAGGAGAAACTCCTCGGTAAAAAGGAAGAACCCGCACAGGTAACTGTTTAACCCCAAAACCTTTGAGAGGTGAACTGTACGATGCATAAAGTAGGTGTAAAAGACTTTCCATACTATGTTGGAATAAACTCCCTTGAAGAGGTGGCAACGAGGGAGGACAGGGTCTGCGTGCTCAACATCCTCGGTACAGAGAGCAGAACAGTGACCCCTGTAAGCCATGCCTTCAGTGGTGGAAATGTGGTCTTCGGTACAAGCCCTGGAAGAAGCGGACAGGTGCTGGAAACACCCATAGGAGACATACCTGTCTATAACTCGGTAAAAGAGGGCATGGACGCAGGCCACAGGTTTAACACCGCTGTTGTCTATCTGCCACCTGCGGGTGTCAAGGATGGAGTTGCAGAGGTTGTAAAGTTCAACCCGGAACTTAAAAAGATAATCATAATAACAGAGAAGGTTCCAATCCACGATGCCCGTGTAATAAGGGCCATATGTCAGACAAACGGGGTGGATGTGTTTGGTGGTAACTGTCTGGGTGTGGCGGATTCCTGGAACAGGGTCAGGATAGGCGGTGCACTCGGTGGAAGCAGGCCTGAGGAATCCCTTGTTAAGGGCTCAATAGCCATATACTCCAACTCTGGTAACTTCACAACAACCATTGCGGTCTATCTCCTTACAAAGGGCTGGGGTACCACCACATCCATCTCAAGTGGAAAGGATGTGTACATACACTTTGCACCCAGGGAGTTCTTCCACGCCCTTTCGAATGACCCAAGGAGCAAGGGTGCCGTTATATATGTTGAGCCAGGTGGATACTACGAGAAGGACCTTGAGATAACCAAACCCACTGTTGCATGCGTTGTTGGCAGGTGGAAGGCAAGACTTACGAAGGCATGTGGCCATGCGGGCAGTCTTGCAGGCAGTGGTGACGATGCAAGGGCAAAGGAAAGATGGTTCATGGAGTACTTCGAGGTGGACGGCATCTACACCCCTGAAAACCCCATTTACTCGAAGAAGGGTGCGGTGGTAACCAACATAGCCCACATACCAGAGGCACTCACAAAGGTGATGGAGCTTAACGGCATAGAGCCTGACTTTGAGCCCAGGGGAGACCTCTCGCTTAAGTGCTGGTTTGCAAGCAATGCAGGCATCCAGGTGCCAGAAGAGCTCGATATAAAGCCCGTACGGGCAATCTCACCCTACGGAGAACAGATAGAAGAAGTGCTCAAACAGGTTGGTGCCCAGTACCCGCGCCAGCCCATGAAGGATGCAAGCGGGGCATCCATGATGGACCCACAGACACAGATAACAAAACTCCACGGGGTGTCCATACTGGATGCGGGCAAACACTCGTTCGAGGAAAACATTGTGCTCTCTGTGCTGAAGAACTATCCCGATAGCTACGAGCGTGAGCTTGCAAACACCGTGCTTAACGGATTCGTAAACTCCCATAACTCGCCAGAACTTGCCTCAGCAGATGCTTCAAGAAGGGAGGAAAACTCCCCCAATACGGTGCTTGCAAGCGCCATATCCATTGTGGGAAGACGCAGGGTGAAGGATGCAGAACGCATAATGGAGATAATCTTTGAAAACTTCAAACTCAATGTAAAAGACCCTGCAGAACCATTTGATTATAAAGACATAATAGCCCGTCTGAGCGATGAAGATAGGGCACTCTTCAGGGCCGATGGTGAGGATGAGGTTCTTGAGGCGATGGTTGAGAGGGTTGAGGCCACTGGAAGGGGTTCTGTGTTTGTGGACTTTGTGAAGGATGTTGCAGGGGGTATGCCCTCGAGGTCTGCGCTTCTTTCTGCCGTGTGGGCAACCCTTGCCTGGAAGCCCCTTTTAAGGAAGGACATCTCGAGGGTCACCTTCCTGACGCTACCCTGGTATTCGCTTGTCTTCTCCAAGATGGTTGCCTGCAGTGTGCCCATGGAAAAGCATACCACTGATAGCTTCTGCGGGGTCAAGAACACAGAGCTTGTAAGGGAGTGGTCTTTCACAGAGACCGCCTTCCTTGCACTTGTTGGAAGAAGGCCAACCGAACAGGAGCTCTTTGAGTTCTCCCTTCTTCTGGGGCTCATTGTATCGAATGGTCCTGGCACCATATCAGCCCAGGGAAGCAAGGGTGCGGTAAGTGCGGATGGGCCTGAGGACCCCATGAGGGTGCAGATAAACAAGGCATTTGCAGGGTTCCTGACGCACACAGGGTTTGCACATGGTGGAAACGGCTACGAGGCAATAGAGTTCCTCATAGAGAGGTTCAAGGATACGGGCCTCAAAGACCCTGGAGACCCGAAGCACGGGCTGGATCTGAAAAAGATAGCAGATGAGTACGCAGGCTGGTATGCACAGTACAAGGCAGAGCAGAAGGCAATAGGCAACATAGAATACAGGAAGATACCCTGCGTGGGACATCCCGTGTTCAAGGGTAAGCCCGTAAACTATGACCCGAGGGAGCAGTTCGTTGAGGAGGTCTTCAAGGAAAGGGGCATATACAATGTGTTCCTGGATTTCTACAGAATACTTGTACAGTCCCTCTTTGAGGCAAAGGTTACAAGGAATGTGTTCTGTGTGAATGTGGATGCGGTCATAGCGGTGATACTCCTTAAGATAGTCTGGAAGGCATTCACCTCGGGAGAGATGTCAGAAAAAGAGGTGGAGAATGCAGCCTTCACCACATTCCTCTTCGGCAGGATGATAGGCTGTGCAGCAGAGATAGATGACCACATAAACAGGGGAAGAGACATGGACACCCGTACCCCTGCAAGCCAGTGCGTATTCGTAAGGTAGGGATTTAAAAGCTTAAGGGCTTGCCCCTTACACATAACACCCCAGGCACGGTGTTCATGCCTGGGGTGTTGTAAGTCTTTTTGTCTACTTCTTTTTCTTCTGGCCTACATCACCGGCAAGTTCATCCCATTATCAGTCTCCACAACCCTGTAAACACACATGAGCTGGCGCGACTGTCCATAACCATAGAAGATAAAACTCGCCCCGGTCCTTACACATCTTGCTGTATATTTATGAAACTGTCTCTTCAGTCTATCAGGAGAACCTATAAGGGTGGTGAGGTGGAGGTCATGTCCCTAAGAATATTGACAGAAACATGAGGGGGTAGTATATTGATTCCAGGCCGGTCTGAATGAGAGGAACTGCAAAATTGAAGGAGCATGTGAAAAAATGCCTTCTCCGATATTTTTCCAGGATAAGTCTATTAAGATAATAAATGATGATGTCCTTAAGACGAAAGAGATTAAACCCGGCAGTATAGACCTGATTGTAACCTCTCCTCCCTACAATGTTGACATTAAATACAATTCCCACGATGATAAGCTTTCATACAGGGATTATCTGGAATTTAGCAAAAAATGGCTTACAAGGTGCTATGAATGGCTAAAGGACGACGGAAGATTTTGTCTGAATATCCCACTTGATAAAAATAAGGGAGGACAACAAAGTGTAGGAGCAGATTTCACAACTATCGCTAAACAGATAGGCTTCAAGTATCATTCTACTGTTATATGGAATGAAGGAAATATCTCAAGAAGAACTGCCTGGGGTTCATGGATGAGTGCATCCGCTCCTTATGTGATAGCTCCTGTTGAGCTAATCGTGGTCCTGTATAAAAAGAGATGGAAGAAAACAGGTGGTAGCAAAAAATCTGATATAACACGAGAAGAATTTATGGAGTGGACAAACGGGCTTTGGACCTTCTCTGGAGAAAGCAAAAAGAAGACAGGCCATCCCGCACCTTTCCCCATAGAACTTCCCAAAAGGTGTATCAAGCTCTTCTCCTTTATGGGAGATACTGTCCTGGATCCGTTCATGGGAAGTGGTACCACACTTATCGCTTCCTATAAACTCAATAGGATAGGAATAGGCATAGAGATTGATAAAGGTTATTGCAAACTTGCTGTGGACAGATTAATCAAGGAGGCAAGGATTAACGAAGAAAAATTGTTTGCTGAGGTGCTGTAATTGTCGAAAAGGAAGACCATAAGTGAGCTTGCTATGGAATATTTTAAAGCCCGCCCAAAGAAAGCCATTCCTCACGGCCCAGCTGTAGACTGGATTACCGAACAATGGTTGAAAGAACACGATACTCCTCCAAGAGACCCATGGAGGGCAATAAGGAAGTTTGCACCAGGAAGGGAAACTGATAAAAGTAAGAAAAGGCGTTTATATGTATGATCCCGACCATGTTGACAATAAAGAGCTATGGGAATTTCCTCCAAAGGTTAAAGAGGCCATATTGAAGAGAGATGGCTATAGATGTGTTGTCTGTGGCAGGGGTGAGGCTGATGGTGTTGAGCTGGTGGTAGATCATATAAAGCCTAAGGATAAAGGTGGGACGAATGATATAAACAATGGACAGACTCTCTGTATGGAGCACAATCTTCTAAAAAAGAACTATTCACAGACTGAGGCAGGTAAGCGATATTTTATCAAGATTTATAAAAAAGCAGTGGCTCAAAAAGATGAAAAGATGATAAAGTTCTGTAAAACCATCTTTGATGCCTATGATGAGTTTAAAATCAACGGTCATATTCCAAGACCCAATGGGAGAGGAAAGGGAAAAGGGCGTTTGTGAAGAATAACTCCTCTGAAAGAGCGTGAAGAGGAGCTTGTGTTGAGTAGCAGATCATTGGTATAGAAGATAGAGCAAAACAAATCCTCAGGGTTATACCCCATAACCAATGCCCAAAAGCAAAAGAGAGACGATACCAGATGATGAGCAACGCCACAGAGAAGCCAAAGAATGGCAGAAGGCCCTGTCCTGCGCCTGTGAGATGGGCAAGATGTCCACTCAAGACC
>JALUQR010000195.1 GCA_027017505.1 bacterium | reverse complement strand
TCTTAAAAGACCGGAGCTCATGCCACCACACTTTGTTGCAGAAATCGAAAGGGTGGGCAAGGAACGGCTCATATGCGACTACATAGCAGGCATGACTGATAGATTCGCCCTCACAGAGTACAAAAAACTCACAGACCCATTTGAAAGGGTCTGAAACTCAACCCCTTATGTTTCCTCCAGCATGTGCTATACTTAAGGGTAGGGGCTGTTGCAGGCAAGACCACCCCTTTCAGCCAGTGTGCCTGCAATCAGCCATTTAAGGAGGACCACCGTGAGGTATATTCGCTGGTTTGATGAGATTACCATTGAGGATGTCACCCTTGTTGGTGGAAAGAATGCGTCCATAGGGGAGATGTATCGCGAGCTCACTCCTGCTGGGGTTAAGATTCCCAACGGGTTTGCCATAACAGCAGAGGCATACTGGCACATACTCAAAGAGGGTGGTATTCTTGAAGAGCTCAGGGAGACCCTCAGGGGGCTTGACAGAAGCGATGTTACAGACCTTTCAGAGCGTGGCAAGAGGGCAAGGGAACTCATACTCGGAGTGGGCCTGCCAGAGGACCTCTGGCAGGAGATAAAGACCTCTTATGACAGGCTCTGCGAGGAGTACGGTCCTTCCACGGATGTGGCGGTGCGCAGTTCTGCCACTGCAGAAGACCTGCCCACAGCATCCTTTGCAGGCCAGCAGGAAAGCTTTCTCAACATACGGGGTTATTCCGCACTCAGGGAGGCCTGCATAAAGTGTTTCGCATCGCTCTTTACAGACAGGGCAATATCCTACCGCATAGACAACGGGTTTGACCACTTCAAGGTTGCCCTGTCTGTGGGGGTTATGAAGATGGTAAGGTCTGATCTTGCATCAAGTGGGGTTATGTTCACGCTTGATACAGAATCTGGCTTCAGGGATGTGGTCTTCATAACAGGTGCCTACGGGCTTGGTGAGAATGTTGTGCAGGGTGCGGTCAACCCCGATGAGTTCTATGTATTCAAGCCCACATTCAGAAAGGGCTACAGGGCCATAATAAGAAAGAACCTGGGAGAAAAGAGAATAAAGATGATATACGGTGTGGGTGGTTCAAAGGTGCTCACAAGGAATGTGGATGTTCCAGAGGCAGAGCGCAGAAAGTTCTGCATAACCGACGATGAGGTTCTGAAACTTGCGGAATACGCCATAATCATAGAGGACCATTACTCACGCAGGGCAGGCAAGGGCTGGCCCATGGACATAGAGTGGGCAAAGGACGGCATAACAGGCGAGCTCTTCATAGTGCAGGCAAGGCCAGAGACGGTGCAGTCCCAGAAGGCACTGGATACACTTGAGATATATCGTCTTGAAAAGAAGGGCAGAATCCTTGTTACAGGCAAAAGCGTGGGTGAAAAGATTGCCACGGGCAATGCCCGTGTGATAACCGATGTGGCCCATCTGGACAACCTCAAACCAGGTGAGGTCCTCATTGCAGATACAACCACCCCTGACTGGGAGCCTGTTATGAAGAGGGCATCTGCCATAGTTACCAACAGGGGTGGCAGGACATGCCATGCTGCCATAGTCAGCAGAGAACTGGGTATACCTGCTGTTGTGGGAGCAGACAGGGCAACAGAGATTATCAGCACAGGACAGCCCGTAACAGTAAGCTGTGCAGAGGGAGACAATGGAGTGGTTTACGAGGGCAGTCTACCCTACAGGGTGGAGACCATAAGCCTTAAAGAGCTCGAACGCCCGAAAACAAAGATAATGATGAACCTGGGCAACCCTGAAGAGGCCTTTTCCCTTTCAATGATACCCAACGATGGCGTGGGTCTTGCCAGAATGGAGTTCATAATAAACAGCTACATAAAGATACACCCCATGGCACTGGTGCATCCAGAAAGGGTTGAGGACCCCGAGGAGAGGGAAAAGATAGAGGAGCTCACCTGTGGATACGAGGACAAAAGGCTCTACTTTGTGGAGCGCCTTGCCCAGGGTGTGGGCACCATAACCGCTGCCTTTTATCCAAAACCAGTGGTGGTACGCATGAGTGATTTCAAGACCAACGAATACGCAAGCCTTATCGGCGGAAGATACTTCGAACCCCGTGAGGAAAACCCCATGATAGGGTTCCGCGGGGCATCACGCTACTACAGTGAACACTACAGAGAGGGCTTTGCCCTTGAATGCATGGCAATGAAAAGGGTGAGAGAGGAGTTTGGTCTTAAAAACCTCATCATAATGATACCCTTCTGCCGTACCATCAAGGAGGCGGAACAGGTCCTGAGGGTTATGGCAGAGGAGGGACTTAAAAGGGGTGAGGACGGGCTTAAGATTTATGTCATGTGCGAGATACCCAACAATGTGCTCCTCATAGAGGAGTTCGCAAGGCTCTTTGACGGCTTTTCTATCGGCTCAAACGACCTCACCCAGCTCACCCTCGGTGTGGACAGAGACTCTGCCCTCCTTTCCAGCATATTCGATGAGCGAGACCCAGGGGTAAAACGGCTCATATCCATGTGCATAGAGGGGGCAAAAAGATGCGGAAAACACACGGGTATCTGCGGACAGGCTCCAAGCGACTGGCCTGACTTCGCAGAGTTCCTCGTAAAAGAGGGGATAGACTCCATCTCCCTTAACCCTGACTCTGTGATGAAGATAACCCTCAGGGTAAAGGAGATGGAGGAAAGACTTCTCAGGGAAAAGCACATAGAGGAGGTTTCCACCCCGAAGCCCCGCACATAAAAAACCGCCCACCAGGAATAAATACCCTGCGGGCGGATGTTTCATTAGAAGGTCTTTCAGGGCAGGGCATCAGTAGTAGAGCTGACCCTGGAACTGGAAGACATCCTTTGAGTCATCATCTACCAGCCAGCCATCTGCCTTTTTGTCAAACTCTGTGTGCACCCAGTTGAACGATAGCTTCATTGAGTGTCCCATGAGATACCAGTTCGCTCCAACGGTGGTTATTTTTTCCTTTTTATCGGAGCTCGTTGAGTCCTGGTCATACTTTTCGTATCTTATGGCAGGCTCCACATCATAGCCCGGTATGTAATAGCCTGCCTGCACATACCAGCCTTCGGGCTCCTTGGTGCCTATTGAGGGGTCTGTGGACTCTATCTGCCAGGTGTTGTATTCGAACTGAAGGGTTATGTTCTCTCTGTGGGCTGATATGTCAAGGCCTTTAAGGCGTCTTTTCTCGCTGTAGAGGTTCTGGGTGTACTCTATGGAGTCCTGCTGTGCGTAGTGAAGCCCGAGGGCAAGGTGTCTGCCCTTTCCGAGGTGTGCATCGCTTTTTTTCTTTTCAACCCAGCCAGGTGGTGATAGCTCGATTCTTCCTGCAAAAAGGGTGCCTGCGGTCTCAACACTCCTTGTGGGGGATGTGTACAGGGTGTCTCCACTCTGCCATCCATCCCCGAAACCAACCGCATAGGAGATTACACCATCGTAAAGCCTTCCATATGCCTTGAAGAATGGCTGATAGAACGCATGGGATGGGCCAAACAGCTTCTTTGCCTTTTCGGTGGAGACAGGCCTTTCTATTAAGAGCTGTTTGGATGAGGACACAAGCGATACCCTTGAGTACGGTAGCTTGTGTTTTCCAAACTCAAGGGCAAAGAGGGGCGAGAAGATGTAGCTTATATAGGCATAATAGAGGTTTACACTGTCTGAATGGCCTGCCCTGCCCCACTTGTCTGCATCAAAGGTAAGGTTGTACTTGAGTTTCCTGATAAGGTGCCCCGAGAGCTCAAGCCTCACCCTTCGCAGATACAGGTCTGCCTCGGTGGAATAGGCACTGCCTGAGGCGTTCTTTACAAGCTCTCCAAAGTCAAGCCTTGGCTGAAGCCTCACCCTTACCTTGAGGTCTGATTCACCTTTTCTGAATGTTACCCCGTCTGTTGGCTCGCCAAGAATAAATCCATGGCCTGTGGCAGGATACATAAGGGCTACCACGACCACCAGCACAAAAAAACGCATCACCATACCCATAGGCTGACCTCCTTTCGGTTTGTTTTAAACTTTACAGAAGCCTAACCGATATTTGTTACAAAAACATTGCCAGTATGTTAAAATTAGGCAAAAAATAATAAACAGAAAATATCTATATGTCAAGTTGATATTCTAAATAGAAAGTTTTCTGTTATAGACGGTGGTCTTTTTCAGGAGGTTTTATGCGCAGGGATTTTGGTCTTTTTGCGGTTGAGGATGTGGCCCGCACCATAATACAGCCCTTTCAGCGTTTCTTTCGCAGGGAGGCCATAGGCGGGCTTTTGCTGGTGCTGGCAAGCATTGCGGGGCTGTGGCTTGCCAACAGTGAATTTGAAGAGTTCTACCACAGGTTTCTTCACACCACAATAAGCATATCCATAGGCAGGTTCACCCTTTCGAAGGATTTGCTCCACTGGATAAACGAGGGGCTCATGGTGTTTTTCTTCTTTCTTGTGGGGCTTGAGATAAAGAGGGAGTTTCTTGTGGGAGAGCTCTCGCGCTGGAGGCATGCGGTACTGCCCGTGTTTGCCGCCCTGGGTGGCATGGTGGTTCCAGCCATACTTTACATGGCCTTCAATCTCGGAGGACCTGGTGAGAACGGCTGGGGTGTGCCCATGGCCACAGACATAGCCTTTGCACTTGCCTGTCTTTCGCTTTTAAGTGGCAGGGTGCCCATTGGGCTTGTGGTCTTCCTCACAGCACTTGCCATAGTGGACGATATAGGGGGTATACTGGTCATAGCACTTTTCTACACAGAGAGTATATCCACCACAGCCCTTCTGGCAGGTGGTGGTATGGTTGTCCTGTCATTTGTGCTCAACAGGGCTGGCATACGCCACACATATCCATATGCCATAATAGGGGTGTTCCTGTGGCTGTTCTTCCTAAAGGCAGGCATACACGCAACCGTTGCAGGCTTTCTGCTTGCACTTACCATACCAGCGTCCACAACCATAGGACACACTGAATTTGTAAAAAGGATAAAGGAACAGCTCACCTATCTTACAGGAGAGAAAGAGGGCATGAACTACTGCCCCGTGGAGCTTGAAGAGGAAAGAAAGCAGTCCATAATACAGTCTCTTGAGAGGACATGTTTCGAGGCAGAGGCCCCGCTTGACCATCTCGAGCACAACCTGCATCCATGGGTGGGGTATTTCATCATCCCGCTTTTTGCCTTTGCCAATGCAGGCATTAAGGTGGACATGACAGGGTTTTTAAGTGCGGTCCACAGTGAGGTCTTCTGGGGGATACTCGCAGGCCTTGTGGTGGGCAAACAGGCAGGCATTGTGGGCTTTTCCTTCCTTGCGGTACGCCTTGGCCTCGGTGCACTGCCAGAGGGTGTAACATGGAAGACCCTTTATGGTGCAGCATGTCTCGGTGGTATAGGGTTTACCATATCCCTTTTCATATCCACACTGGCATTTGCAGATGACGCCATCCTTCAGGTCGCAAAGCTTGCCATATTCACCGCATCACTTATCTCCATGGCTCTGGGTATGGTGGTGCTTTTGCTCTTTACAGAGAAAAAATAATGCCCTTATTACAGCACACCCTGCTACCACTTGCCTGTTGTGAGGTATTCGTGTATGGAGTTTGCAGCGGTTCTGCCGTCTCCCATGGCAAGTATAACCGTTGAGCCACCCCTTACTATGTCTCCACCTGCAAATACCCCCTTCTTTGAGGTCTTTCCCGTTTCGGGGTCAACTATTATGTTGCCCCATTTTGTGAGCTTTATGTCAGGGGTGGTCTGTGGTATAAGCGGGTTTGGCCCGTTACCTATGGCTATTATTGCCACATCGCACTCTATGATGAACTCAGAGCCCTTTATGGGCACGGGCCTTCTACGGCCTGATTCATCGGGCTCGCCGAGTTCCATCCTTATGCATTCTACTGCGGTGAGTCTGCCCTCGCTGTCGCCGATGAATCTTACAGGGTTTGTAAGAAGCTCAAATTTCACACCCTCTTCTTCTCCGTGCTGGATTTCCTCTATTCTTGCGGGCATCTCCTCACGGCTGCGCCTGTATATTATCCTTACCTCCTCGGGACACAGCCTTATGGCCGTCCTTGCAGCATCCATCGCGGTATTTCCACCACCAACCACTATCACCCGCTTGCCCCTGAGCACAGGGGTGTCGTACTCTGGAAAGAGGTATGCCTTCATGAGGTTTATCCTCGTTAGAAACTCATTGGCAGAGTACACACCCACAAGGTTCTCCCCAGGTATGTTCATAAAGTATGGCAGACCTGCACCTGTGCCTATGAAGACCGCATCGTAGCCATTGGAGAGCAGTTCATCCACTGTTTCAATCTTGCCTATAACGGAGTTGCATCTTATCTCCACACCCATGCGTCTTAAGTAGTCCACCTCTGCCTCAACGATCTTCTTTGGCAGTCTGAACTCTGGTATTCCGTACACGAGCACCCCGCCTGGTTTGTGCAGTGCCTCGAATATGGTCACCCTGTGGCCTTTTTTGACCAGGTCTCCTGCAACGGTGAGTCCTGCAGGCCCTGAGCCTATGACCGCAACCTTCTTGCCCGTCCATGGTGGTATCTCGGGGATTGCCACCTCACCGTGCTCGCGTTCGTAGTCTGCAACAAAGCGCTCAAGTCTGCCTATTGCAACTGGTTCTGCCTTCTTGCCTATAACGCAGACCTTCTCGCACTGGTCTTCCTGGGGACAGACCCTTCCGCATATGGCGGGAAGGCTGTTCGTCTCCTTTATCTTCCTTGCTGCCTCAACAAACTTGCCCTCTGCAACAAGTCTTATAAACCAGGGTATGTCTATGTTAACAGGGCAACCACCCACACACAGGGGTTTTTTGCACTGTATACAGCGTTTGGCCTCTTCCATGGCAAGCTCTGGTGTGTAGCCATGGGGCACCTCGTAGAAGTTCTTGACCCTTTCCTTCGGGTCCTGCTCTGGCATGGGCTGTCTGGGTATCTTCATGCGGTCTTTTGGATCCATAATCCTGTCTACACCCCTTTCTTCTCATAACATCTTGGACCTTCGTGGTAGGTCAGCTCTTCCATGGCCATGCGTTCTTCCTTAAGGTAGGTTCTGTTTCTTCTTATAAGCTCATCGAAGTCCACCTGATGGGCATCAAACTCAGGCCCGTCCACACACACAAACCTTGTCTTTCCACCCACAGTGACCCTGCAGGCCCCACACATGCCCGTGCCATCCACCATTATGGGGTTGAGACTTGCCATGGTGTATATACCATGGGCACGGGTGAGCTCACTTACAGCCTTCATCATGGGCACAGGACCAACCGCAATGACCACATCTATTTTTCTGCCCTCCTCGATGAGTTCTTCCAGCACACCCGTTACAAAGCCGTGGTGCCCGTAACTGCCGTCATCGGTGGTTATAAAGAGCTCGTCACTTACACTGCGCATCTCCTGCTCCAGTATAAGGAGGTTCTTTGTTCTCGCACCCATTATGGATATAACCCGCGAGCCTGCCTCCTTGAGGGCCTTTGCTATGGGATATGTAACCGCACAGCCTATGCCACCACCAACGCAGACGGCTGTGCCGTAGTTCTCTATGTGGGTGGGTTTACCCAGGGGGCCAACCACATCGAGCAACCTGTCGCCTGCCTTGAGACTGCAGAGCAGAGAGGTGGTCTTTCCAACCTCCTGCACTATTATGGTGATGGTGCCCTCCCTGGGGTCAGAGTCTGCAATGGTAAGTGGTATTCGCTCACCGTGCTCGTTTATCCTGAGGATTATGAACTGGCCTGCCCTGCGTTTTTTTGCAATGAGGGGCGCCCTTCTCCTGAAAAGGCACACCCTGTGGGCA
>JALUQR010000194.1 GCA_027017505.1 bacterium | reverse complement strand
AAGGTTGTGGAGTGATTGAGAGATGAGACAGACCATCACACTTGCATGCACTGAATGTAAGAGGAGAAATTATTCCACCACCAAGAACAAGAGGAATACACCTGACAGGCTGGAGCTCAAAAAGTACTGCAAGTTCTGCAGGCGCCACACACTTCACAGGGAGACCAAGTAGGGCTCTCTACGGGGGTGTGGTGTTCCATGGCAATAAACAGCGGGTTTACACAGGCCAGTAGCTCTAACGGTAGAGCAGCGGTCTCCAAAACCGCGGGTTGGGGGTTCGAATCCCTCCTGGCCTGCCACAAATTTTTCTTTCAAGGAAGTTTGCGTCGGTGGAAAAGATAGACAGGGCAAAGCAGTTTTTCTCAGAGGCAAGGGCAGAACTCAAAAAGGTTACATGGCCTTCCAGGGAACAGACACTCAACGCCACATGGGTGGTTATAGTTATGGTTATTGTGGTCTCTCTGTTTCTGGGGCTTGTGGACTTTTTGCTTTCAACTCTTGTAAGGTATATCCTGAGCTAAAATAATCCAGGAGCACTGCAGGGATGGCAAAGAAGTGGTATGTTGTTCATACTTATTCAGGGTATGAAAACAAGGTCAAGACAGCACTTGAGGAGAAGATAAAGGCCCTTGGCAAGGAGGACAAATTCGGCCAGATACTGGTGCCCAGCGAGAAGGTTGTGGAGATGGTACGGGGGGTCAAGAAGACAGGGTCCAGAAAGTTCTTTCCTGGCTACATACTGGTTGAGATGGAACTCACAGATGAGACCTGGCATCTGGTAAAGAGTATTCCAAAGGTTACAGGGTTTGTTGGTGGAAGAAAGAGCCCCTCGGTATTGAGCGAGGAGGAGGTAAAAAAGATTACACGCCAGATGGAAGAAGGGGCTGTAAGGCCGAAGCCAAAGGTGCTGTTTGAGAAGGGCGAGAATGTGAGGGTTATAGATGGCCCCTTTACGAACTTTACAGGCATAGTTGACGAGGTCAGGCCAGATAAGGGCAAACTCAGGGTGCTGGTGAGCATTTTCGGCAGGCCAACCCCTGTGGAGCTTGATTTCGTTCAGGTGGAGAAGACATAAACTCAGGGGGATAAAGGGATATGGCAAAGAAGGTTATAGCACAGATAAAACTGCAGATACCTGCGGGCAAGGCAACACCGTCTCCACCAGTGGGGCCTGCCCTGGGTCAGCACGGGGTGAATATAATGGAGTTCTGCAAGGCCTTCAACGCAAAGACCCAGGGACAGGAAGGTATGATAATACCCGTGGTTATCACCGTGTATGCAGACCGCTCGTTCACATTCATAACCAAGACACCTCCTGCGTCAACACTGCTACTTAAGGCAGCAGGTGTTGAGAAGGGCTCGGGGGTGCCCAACAAGGAGAAGGTTGGCAGGGTTACAAAAAAACAGATAGAGGAGATTGCAAGGCTTAAGATGCCAGACCTGAGTGCATCCACACTTGAGGCAGCAATACGCACCATAGAGGGCACTGCAAGAAGCATGGGAATACAGGTGGAGGAGTAGAAAGATGGCAGTAGCTGGTAAGAGATACATGGCAGTAAAAAAGAAGGTGGAAGAGCGCACCTACAGTGTGGACGAGGCCTTCCAGCTTATAAAGGATATAGCCACCGCAAAGTTCGATGAGACAGTGGAGCTTGCTGTAAGACTCGGCGTTGACCCGAGACACCCTGAAGAGATGGTCCGCGGTGTGGTGATACTTCCCCACGGAACGGGAAAGAAGGTGAGGGTGGTGGTCTTTGCAAAGGGAGAAAAAGAGATAGAGGCAAAAGAGGCTGGTGCGGATTATGTGGGGGCTGAAGACCTTGTGGAGAGGATAAAAAAGGGCTGGCTGGATTTCGACAAGGCGGTTGCAACCCCTGATATGATGAGTGCGGTTGGAAAGCTGGGTAAAATACTCGGCCCGAGAGGGCTCATGCCAAACCCAAAGCTTGGCACGGTAACATTCGATGTCGCAAAGGCTGTAAAGGAGCTCAAGTCTGGAAGAATCGAATACAAGGTGGATAAGACAGGAATAGTCCATGTACCCATAGGAAAGGTCTCTTTCGGGGCAGAAAAGCTAAAGGAGAACTTTCTTGCGATTATGGAAAGCATTATCAAGGCAAAACCTCCTTCAAGTAAAGGCACTTATTTGAAGAGCCTCCATATATCCACCACAATGGGACCTTCTATAAAACTCGATACAGTAGAGGTAAGGAATCTGTTCAAGTAGAAGAGTTTGGCTTTTTTACATTTTCAATATATGGTCAAAGACAGTAGGGGCCATAGATGGCTTAAACTTTCCCTACCGAGACCACTGAAAGAGGCTTCTGGCGGAGCAGAGGTGGATGCGGAAGCGGGAAGTGGCCACTGTCTTTGATAATCAACAAAGAGAAAGGAGGGATGGAGAAGGTTGCTAACCAGGGCTGAAAAGGAAAAGATAGTCAGGGAGCTTTCAGAAAAGCTCCGCAAGAGCCAGGCAACATTCGTTGCAGACTACCGTGGGATTACCGCCAACAGTATGGTGGCACTGCGCAAGAGGCTCAGAGAAGAGGATGTGGAGTTCAGGGTGGTAAAGAACACACTCTTAAGGCTTGCGGTAAGAGACACCCAGTACGAGGCACTCACGGATTACCTCAAGGGTCCTGTTGCAATAGCCATGAGCTTTGGTGAGCCCTCAATGGCTGCAAAGGCCCTTACAGGGTTTGCAGAAGAGGAGCCAAATCTCAAGCTCATGGGAGGGGTGCTCGGTGGAAAGAGCATCACCGTGGAGGATATAAAGGGACTTGCAAGCCTGCCAACAAGGGATGAACTCGTTGGCAAGATGATGGGTATACTTAAAAATGTGCCAGCAGGACTTGTGGGTGTGCTGGCAGGAATCGAAAGGAAACTGCTGTATCTTCTGACCGCAATCAAAGAAAAGAAAGAGAAAGGAGGCTAAACCATGGCAGATATAACAAAAGAGGATGTAATAAAATACATAGAAAATATGACAGTTATAGAACTCTCCGAGTTCATAAAGGAGCTTGAAGAGAAGTTCGGTGTGACCGCATCTGCACCTGTTGCAGTAACCGCAACCACAGCCCCGGGGGCAGGTGGAGAGGCAAAGCCAGAGGAGAAGACAGAGTTCACCGTGGTGCTCAAGTCAGCAGGCTCTGAGAAGATAAAGGTGATAAAAGAGGTCAGGGCCATAACAGGACTGGGTCTTAAGGAGGCAAAGGAGTTCGTAGAGAGTGCACCAAAGCCTGTCAAGGAGGGTGTCTCAAAGGACGAGGCAGAGGAGATAAAGAAAAAGCTCGAGGCAGTGGGTGCAGAGGTGGAGGTAAAGTAAAAGCCACCGTGGCGGAGACACCCCCGGGGTGTCTCCGCTAAAAAATCCCTTAACCAAAAGGAGTAGATGTCATATGGGGATAATCAATGGAGAGGTTTTGAGGAAAAACTACTCAAGGATAGGGAAGATAATAGACATACCACCGCTTCTTGAGGTTCAGAAAAAGTCCTTCGAGGACTTTCTTCAGCTCGATGTTGACCCTGACAAGAGAGAGGACAAGGGGCTTCAGGGTGTATTCAAAAGCGTGTTTCCCATTACTGACTTCAGTGGTACCGCATCGCTTGACTTTGTAAAGTATGTGCTACTTGAGCCAAAGTACACCGTAAAGGAGTGCCTTGAGAAGGGGCTCACCTACGCGGCACCGATGAAGATAGTGGTAAGGCTAACCGTGTGGGACAAGGACCCCGAGACAGGGGCCACCAGCGTGCGTGATATAAAGGAGCAGGAGGTCTACTTCGGTGAGATACCCCTCATGACGGAAACGGGCAGTTTCATAATAAACGGCACAGAGAGGGTGGTGGTAAGCCAGCTACACCGCTCGCCAGGGGTGTTCTTCGAGTACGAGAAGGGCAAGGGTTACGGCGGTGGAAAGGTACAGTTTACAGCAAGGATAATACCCTACCACGGCTCATGGCTCGATTTCGAGTTCGACCAGAAGGACTGGCTCTATGTGAGGATAGACAAGAGAAGAAAGATGCTCGCCACAGTGCTACTTAAGGCCCTTGGATACAGCGTGGAGGAGATGCTCAACTACTTCTACCCCAGCGAGGAGATTATTATAGAGGGAAGAAAGATTCTGAAGAGTATTGACCCCAGCTATGTGGTTGGACAGAGGGCAACAAAGGAGATAAGACATCCTGAAACAGGCGAGATTATTGTAAAGAAGGACAGAAGAATCACACGCCTTGTGGCAAGAAAGCTCGTTTCCGCAGGTATAACCCACATACCCGTGGAGGTTGAGGACATAATAGGCAGGGTTGCCTCGCAGGACATAGTGGACCCTGAAACAGGTGAGGTGATACTTGAGTGTAACCAGGTTCTTACCCGTGAGGTGCTTGATGAAATATCAAGGCGCAAGATTACACGCTTCAAACTCCTTCTCATAGAGCCCATAGGAAACTCCCTGAGGGAAAGCCTTCTTAACGACAGAATCACCAACGAGGAGACCCGCCCCATCCAGGAGTACAGAAAGGAGCATCCCGATGACCCCACCTCGAATATGACCTTTAACGCAAGGCTTGAGATATACAAAAGACTCAAACCAGGTGAGCCACCCACCGTGGAGATGGCAACCCAGTACATAGAGAACCTTTTCTTCTCACCCGAGAGGTATGACCTCTCAAGGGTGGGCAGGCTCAAGCTCAACCGCAAGCTGGGTTTTGATACCCCGCTGGACCAGACAACCCTCAGGAAAGAAGACATCATTGGGGTCATAAAGTACCTTATAGGGCTTAAAAACGGCCATGGACAGGTGGACGACATAGACCATCTTGGAAACCGCAGGGTCAGAAGCGTGGGAGAGCTTCTTGAAAACCAGTTCAGGATAGGGCTTCTGAGGATGGAGAGGGCTGTAAAGGAGAGGATGAGCTTTGGCGGTATAGAGACCCTCATGCCCAACGACCTTATAAACCCGAAACCAGTGAGTGCCGCTGTGAAGGAGTTCTTCGGCTCAAGCCAGCTCAGCCAGTTCATGGACCAGACAAACCCCCTCTCAGAGGTTACCCACAAAAGAAGGCTCTCTGCACTCGGTGCAGGAGGACTTACGCGCGAAAGAGCAGGCTTTGAGGTAAGGGATGTGCACGCAACCCACTACGGCAGAATATGCCCCATAGAGACCCCTGAAGGACCCAACATAGGGCTTATAGTGTCGCTCAGCACATACGCAAGGGTAAATGAGTTCGGCTTTATAGAGACACCCTGCAGAAAGGTCGTGGATGGAAAGATTACCGATGAGATAGTCTACATATCCGCACTTGACGAGGAGGGCCATGTCATAGCCCAGGCAAATGTTCCCGTGGACAAGGACCGCAGACTCATGGGAGAGTTCATACCTGCACGAAAGGGCGGAGAGTTCGTGATGGCAAGACCCGAGGAGATAACCCTTATGGACATATCTCCCAACCAGCTGGTAAGCGTTGCAGCAGCCCTTATACCGTTTCTTGAAAACGATGACGCAAACCGTGCCCTCATGGGAAGCAACATGCAACGCCAGGCAGTGCCCCTTGTACGAACAGAGGCCCCGCTTATAGGCACGGGTATGGAAAGTGTGGTTGCAAGAGACTCAGGGGTTACCATAATTGCAAAGAACTCGGGAAGGGTGGAAAGCGTGGATGCAACCCGAATAGTGGTGAGAAACGAGCAGGGTGGCGTGGATATATACAACCTTACGAAGTTCAGAAGGTCAAACCAGAACACATGCTTCAACCAGAAGCCCCTTGTAAAAGAAGGCGATGAGATAAAGAAGGGTCAGGTGATAGCAGATGGGCCATCCACGGAAAACGGTGAACTCGCACTCGGCAGAAATGTGCTCGTTGCGTTCATGCCCTGGGGTGGGTATAACTTCGAGGACTCAATCCTTATAAGTGAAAGGCTCCTTAAGGACGATGTGTTCACATCCATACACATAGAGGAGTTCGAGGTAAGCGCAAGGGACTTAAAGCTCGGTCGTGAGGAAATCACCCGCGATATACCCAATGTTGGTGAGGACGCCCTTAAAAACCTCGATGAGAGTGGCATCGTGAGGGTTGGTGCAGAGGTAAAACCGGGCGACATACTGGTGGGAAAAATTACACCCAAGGGAGAGACACAGCTCTCTCCAGAGGAGAAACTGCTCAGGGCAATATTCGGCGAGAAGGCAGAGGATGTTAAGGATACATCCCTCAGGGTACCACCTGGTATTGAGGGTATAGTGATAGATGCAAAGGTGTTTTCAAGAAAGGGTGTGGAGAAGGACGAAAGGGCAAAGTCCATAGAAGACAGAGAGGTTTCGAGGCTTCTTAAGGACAGGGACGATGAGATAAACATAGTGATGTCCAACGCATACGGCAGGGTTGAGAGCATACTTGTGGGCAAGAAGTCTGCGGTAAGGCTTACAGACAGGAAGGGAAACACCCTTCTTTCAAAGGGCAAGACCATAACAAAGGAGATACTGCATTCCATACCCAAGTCTCGCTGGCGTGAAATCATACCTGCAGGAGATGAGAAGGCAGAAAAGGAGCTTGAGGAAATCTTCACCCAGCTTGACGAGCAGGTGGATGCCATAAAGTATGTGTTCGATGAACGCATAAGCAGGCTCAAACGGGGTGATGAACTCCCACCAGGGGTGCTGAAGATGGTCAAGGTCTATGTGGCAATGAAGCGCAAGATATCGGTGGGAGATAAGATGGCAGGCCGTCACGGAAACAAGGGTGTGGTATCCATGATACTTCCCGAAGAGGACATGCCGTTTCTAAAGGACGGCACCCCTGTGGATATAGTGCTGAACCCGCTTGGCGTGCCATCAAGGATGAACATAGGACAGATTCTCGAGACACACCTCGGATGGGCTGCAAAAACACTGGGCGAGCAGATAGCCCGCATGGTGGAGGAAAACTACAGCCCCTCTGCCATAAGGGAGAGGATAAAGAAGATATACAACTCCGCTGAGTTCAGCAGGTTCATGGATTCACTCTCGGATGAGGAGGTTCTGGATGTTGCAAAAAGGCTCAAGAGGGGTATCACCATAGCGAGCCCTGTGTTTGATGGCGCAAGAGAAAGCGATATAAAAGAGGTGCTCAGACTTGCAGGACTGCCAGAGACAGGAAAGACCGTCCTGTACGATGGAAGAACAGGAGAGCCATTTGACAACGAGGTCACCGTGGGCGTTATGTACATGCTGAAACTGCATCACCTCGTGGACGACAAGATACACGCAAGAAGCACAGGCCCCTATTCGCTCGTTACCCAGCAACCACTTGGTGGTAAGGCACAGTTCGGCGGACAGAGGCTCGGAGAGATGGAGGTCTGGGCACTCGAGGCATATGGCGCAGCGTACAGCCTGCAGGAGTTCCTCACCGTTAAAAGCGACGATGTGCCTGGCAGAACCCGCATGTATGAGTCCATAATAAGGGGCGATTACACGCTTGAACCAACACTGCCAGAGAGCTTCAAGGTGCTCGTAAAGGAACTGCAGAGCCTTGGACTCAACATAGAGCTTCTGAAACTTGAAGAAAATAATAATAAGAAAAAAGAAGAGAAAGAAAAGTAAGGTTTTGACACATTTTAAAAAGGAGGTATGACCGTGGAAAGCCTTATGGCGCTATTTGAAAAACAGAAAAGACCCTCTGACTTTGATGCCATAAGGATAAGTATAGCCTCTCCGGAACAGATTAGAGAGTGGAGCCACGGAGAGGTTAAAAAGCCTGAGACTATAAACTACCGCACATTCAAGCCCGAAAG
>JALUQR010000193.1 GCA_027017505.1 bacterium | reverse complement strand
CCCCCGGGTTTACAGAGAGTATTACCCCCTTCATGGCACCCACCCAGGGGTCCCTGAGGCCAAAGTCCGTGGTAAGGGTTATCACAGGGGTTTTACTCACCGATAATCTTTACAAGCACCCGTTTTTTTCTTCTTCCGTCAAACTCTCCGTAGAATATCTGCTCCCAGGGGCCGAAGTCCAGCCTTCCATCTGTTACTGCAACAACCACCTCTCTGCCCATTATCTGCCGTTTAAGGTGGGCATCGCCGTTGTCCTCTCCTGTAAGGTTGTGTCTGTATCTGGAGACAGGCTCATGGGGGGCAAGCTCTTCAAGCCATCTTTTGTAGTCCTGGTGAAGGCCTGGCTCGTCATCGTTTATGAACACCGAAGCGGTAATGTGCATGGCATTTACAAGGCAGAGCCCTTCCTTTATGCCACTCTCCCTGACACACCTTTCAACCTCAGGGGTTATGTTAACAAAGCCCATCCTTTCTGGCAGGTTGAACCAGAGCTCCTTTCTGTAGGTTTTCATCTTTTGCTCCTCCGGGGATGTAAAAAAAGCCGGTTTCTGCCGGCCTGTTTTATCCTTCGGCTGTTTTTTATGGAGCGGGCGATGGGAATCGAACCCACGACGTGGAGCTTGGGAAGCTCCCATTCTACCACTGAATTACGCCCGCTTACCTTCTCTTTATACTAAAAACCCCCTCCTTAGTCAAGCCCTTGTATTCCAGCCCTTTGGACTTGTAGACACGATGCCTCTCTGCTATACTTAGCGTTTAGAATGCTCAAGGATGGAAAAAACAGCAATGGCTGAAAGGTTTTGCAATCTTATAGCGGGCAGGTGGGAGTTTCCAGAGGCAAACCCTCCCATAGAGAGTGTCAATCCTGCAGACATCAGTGATGTGGTTGGCATAGTGCCTGAGTCAACTCCCGAGGATGTGAACAGGGCTGTTGAAAGCGCAAGAAAGGCCTATTCGGGCTGGAGGCTTGTTCCACCACCCAGGCGGGCGGAGATACTCTTCAGGGTTGCAGAGCTACTGGTAAAGAACAAGCACTTTCTGGGAGAGCTTGTAACCCGTGAGATGGGAAAAATCCTGAAGGAGGGGCTTGGCGATGTGCAGGAGGCCATAGATATGGCCTATTACATGGCAGGTGAGGGCAGAAGACTTGCGGGAGAAACAGTACCCTCTGAGCTTCCTGACAAGGACTGTAAAAGCGTAAGGGTTCCCATCGGTGTGTTTGCCCTCATAACTCCGTGGAACTTTCCCATAGCCATACCCGCATGGAAGATACTGCCAGCCCTTGTTGCAGGCAACACGGTGGTCTTCAAGCCATCAAGCTACACACCCGTGTGTGCCACAAGGTTCGTTGAGCTGTTCGTGGAGGCAGGTCTGCCAGAAGGTGTGCTCAACCTCGTACACGGCAGAGGCGAGACCGTTGGCAGAGTGCTTGCAGAACATCCGCTTGTGGACGGGGTTTCATTTACAGGTTCAACAAAGGTTGGTGAGGCCATAATAAAGAGCTGTGCGGGCATCGGTAAAGAGGTCTCTTGCGAGATGGGTGGAAAAAACCCCATAATAGTGATGGACGACGCAGACCTTGAGCTGGCCATCGAGGGCTCACTGTGGGCATCCTTCGGCACAACGGGCCAGCGCTGTACCGCATCAAGCAGACTCATAGTCCACAGAGATGTGTACGATGCATTCCTCACAGGGTTCACAGAGAGGGCAAAAAACCTGCGTGTGGGTTGCGGGCTTGAAGAGGATACTGATATGGGCCCGCTTATAAACGAAACACAGCTTGCAAGGGTGCTCCACTATGTGGAGGTGGGTAAAAAAGAAGGGGCCCGTCTTGTCACAGGTGGAAGGCGCCTTACAGGTGGTGTGTTCGACAGGGGTTACTTCATGGAGCCCACCGTATTTACCGATGTAACAGAGGATATGAGGATAGCCCGTGAGGAGATATTCGGCCCTGTTGTGAGTGTGTTCAGGGCAGACAGTTTCACCCACGCAATACAGCTTGCAAACTCAACTGACTACGGGTTATCATCTGCCGTATACACACGGGATGTGAACAGAACAGCCATTGCAGAAAGGGAACTCAACTCAGGGCTCGTATACATAAACGCACCAACCATAGGTGCAGAGATACAGCTACCCTTCGGAGGTATAAAAAAGAGTGGCTCTGGACACAGAGAGGCAGGCGGAAGGGGTGGTGCCATAGATATGTTCACAAGGATGAAGGTCATCTACAGGGACTTCAGCGGTAGGCTTCAAAAGGCACAGATAAGGGAAGAATAACAACTTAAGGAGGATGTACACACCATGCTCGGCTTTTCAGGCAAAGAGGTGCTTCAGATGGCAGTAAGAATAGAGGAAAACGGCCAGCGGTTCTACAGAGACGCACTCAGGCACACAGGGGACAAAAAACTGCAGGATACCC
>JALUQR010000192.1 GCA_027017505.1 bacterium | reverse complement strand
ATATTCTATTGGGGACAAGGTATCTCCTCCTTTCCAGTGTGGTAAGTTCTCTGGAGTTCATCCACCTTAATCTTACCACATCAAGGTGGAGACCTTGTCCCTTAATTGTACACGCATCCCGAACACTATTCTTGCAAACATTGTGTGTAAGTTCTATAATAAAGCCTTTATTCAGGGTATATGGTGGTTCATACCTTAAATAAAGGAGGCCTTTCCGTGGTGAACGATACATTTCTTAAGGCATGCAGGGGTGAGCCTGTGGACTACACGCCCGTGTGGCTCATGCGTCAGGCAGGCAGGTACATGAAGGAGTACATGGATATAAGAAGGCGTTATTCCTTCCTTGAGATGTGCACCACCCCTGAGATAGCCTGTGAGGTAACCCTACAGCCTGTGGAAAAGCTCAATGTGGATGCTGCCATAATATTTGCAGACATACTGCTACCCCTTGAGGGCATGGGCATAAAGCTTGAGTTTGCAAAGAACGAGGGGCCTGTGATACTGAACCCTGTTAGAACCGAGAAGGATGTAAACAGCCTTCGCGTAATAGAGCCCAGGGAGGATGTTCCCTATCTGCTTGATGCCATAAGGCTTGTCAAAAGGGAGCTTGCAGACAGAATCCCCCTTATAGGGTTTTCCGCAGCCCCCTTTACCCTTGCAAGCTACATAATAGAGGGCGGGGCATCCAGACACTACCTTCATGCAAAAAGGCTCATGTACGGTGCCCCCAGCCTCTGGCACAGGCTCATGGAGAGTATAACCTCAACCCTTATTGAGTATGTTAACGCCCAGATAGATGCGGGTGCAGACGCCATACAGATATTCGATAGCTGGGCAGGTGCCCTGAGCCCCCAGGACTACTCACACCATGTTCAGCAACACACAAGAAGACTCATAGAGGGTGTTAGCGGAAGGGTGCCTGTTATAAACTTTTCCACCGGTACATCAGCCTACATAGATATTGTAAGCGGATGCGGAGGAGATGTGGTGGGTGTGGACTGGCGGATAAGGCTCGATGTTGCATGGCAGAGGATAGGCCACAGAAGGGCAATCCAGGGTAACCTTGACCCCGCAGTGCTCTTTGCCCCGCGTGATGAGATTAAAAAACAGGTTCAGGGCATACTCAGAATGGCAGGGGGCAGACCAGGCCACATATTCAACCTTGGACACGGTATAATTGTGGGAACCCCTGTGGACAATGTGAGGGCCCTTGTGGACTATGTTCATGAATTAAGTGCACGGGAAAGATGAATAAAAAAGCGGTCCTCATACTTGCCTTTGGTGGGCCACGCTCTGTGGAAGAGGTGGAGCCCTTTATAAGAAAGGTGCTTGAGGGAAGGGATGTGCCCAAAGAGGTCATAGAAGGGGCAAAAAGGAGGTATTCTGCCATAGGTGGGCGCTCACCCCTTCTTGCGATAACAGAAAGGCAGGCAGAACTCATAGAAGAGGGGCTTAAAAGAAGGGGTGAGGATGTAACCGTACATGTGGCAATGCTCAACTGGTATCCATCAATAGACGAGACAGTTGAAAGGATTGCCAGGGAGGGCACAGAAAGGCTCTATGTGGTGGTCATGTCCTCTCACACCTCGCCTCTGGCAACAGGCAGATACAGAAGGGCTGTGGAAGAGGTCATGAGAAAACTCAACACACCCATGGATGTGGTGTTCGTTGAGGGCTGGCACACCCATCCACTCTACATAGAGGCACTCAGAGACACCATAAAGGATGCACTGAAAGGCTCCTGTAAGGACACACTCCTTGTATTCACAGCCCACAGCCTTCCCCAGGAGCCCGCAGAGGAAGACCCCTACGAGAGTAAACTCCGTGAAACCATAGACGCACTGTCTTCCAGGATGAGCCTGCCCCCTGTAAGGCTTGCCTTCCAGAGTAGAGGCAGAGAGGGCAGGTGGCTTTCTCCATCCACAGAGGAGGTTATAAAGGAGGCATCAGAGCAGGGGATAAAAAGGGTGTGTCTTGTGCCACTGGGGTTTGTCGCAGACCATGTGGAGACCCTCTACGATATAGACATAGTCCTCAGAAGGCTCGCAGAGTCACTGGGTATGGAGTTTGTAAGAACAGCATCACTCAATACCTCTGAGAGATTCATCGAGGCAGTTGTGGATGTGATATGGAAAAAGATAAGAATATCCTGATAATAGGCGGTGGCATAGCAGGGCTTTCAACCGCATATTATCTTAAAAAGGGGCTTGAGGATAGAGGCACAGGGTGCTGTAACATAACGCTTGTTGAGAAGGGCCCAAGGCTTGGCGGTAACATACTTACCGAAAGGCTCGATGGCTTTCTTATAGAGGGCGGGCCTGATTGCTTCCTCAGTGAAAAGCCCTGGGCACTGGCACTCTGCAGAGAACTGGGGCTTGAAGAAGAGCTTCTTCCCACAAAAATGCCCTCTGGCACAACCTATGTGTTCTCGGAGGGCAAATTGCATCCCCTGCCAGAGGGTGTGATACTGATGGTTCCAACCAGAATACTGCCCCTTCTGAGGGATACCCTTATATCCTGGAGGGGTAAGCTCCGTATGGCCATGGAGCCGTTTGTGCCCAGAAGAAGGCAGACCACAGACGAAAGCCTTGCAGACTTTGTCAGAAGAAGGCTCGGTGAGGAGGTGCTCCGGAAGATAGCACAGCCCCTTGTAGCAGGCATACACGCAGGAGACCCCGAAACCATGAGTATAAGGGCAAGTTTTCCAAAGTTCGTTGAGATGGAGCAAACCCACGGTAGCCTTGTGCGTGGAATGCTCCACAGGATGAGGACCACACGCACCCCGCAGAAGAACAGAACCACCCTTACCATGTTTGTAAGCCTTAAAAGTGGAATGCAGACCCTCGTTGATACTCTGGCAGATAGAATAAAGGACAGTGTTACCATACTGAAGAATACAGCTGTAGAAAGGGTGGAGAAGGAAACAGACCATTATGTGGTCAAAACAGAAGATGGCAGAAGCCTTATTGCCTGTGCCCTTGTGGTTGCAACCCCTGCGTGGGTGAGTGCCTCACTCGTTAAGGGGTTTGATGAGAGACTCTCGGGGCTTCTTCTTACAATACCCTATGTTTCCACCGCAACGATATCCATGGGTTTTGATAAAAAGGGGTTCTCACATCCCATGGATGGGTTTGGCTTTGTGGTGCCCGAGGTGGAGGGAAGAACTATTATGGCCTGCACATGGACATCCTCAAAGTGGGATGCAAGGGCCCCGCAGGATAAGGCACTTCTGAGGTGTTTCGTTGGCGGGGCAAAAAGGGGTGAGCTTGTCTCCATGAAGGATGAACCCCTTGCAGAGCTTGTAACAAAAGACCTCAGGGATATCATGGGCATACACACCAGGCCACTTTTTGTTAGAATATACCGCTGGCACAGGGCAATGCCACAGTACACCATAGGCCACATGGAACGGGTAAGCAGTATAGAAAAACTCTGTGAGAAACACCACGCACTTTACCTTACAGGCAGTGCCTATCGTGGGATAGGCATAAGCGATACCGTAAGGGATGCACAGACCACCGCTGAAAGACTCATCAACACACTTTTCAGACAGTAGGGTCGCCATGGAGGAGATAGTAAGGGTATCTGCCCTCACGAAGGTATTTCAGGGCAGGGTAACAGCGGTTGATGGCATCTCATTCAGCATATTCAGGGGCGAGATAGTGGGGCTTCTCGGGCCAAACGGTGCGGGAAAGACCACCACACTGCACATACTCCTGGGCCTTATAACACCCACATCAGGAAGTGTGAGGATATTCGGAAAAGACCCCTTCTCCCGTGACAGAGAGGGGATTCTATCAAGGATAAACTTCACCTCACCCTATGTGTCCTTACCCTATTCGCTTACACCGAGGGAGAACCTCAGGGTGTTTGCACGCCTGTATGGTGTGAGGGATGTGGAAGGAAGGATAAATGAGCTTCTTGCGATGTTCGGGCTTGAGGATATGGCAGATGAGCCTGTAAGAAGGCTCTCCTCTGGGCAGATAACAAGGCTTGGGCTTGCAAAGGCACTTCTCAACGAACCCGAGCTACTCTTTCTCGATGAGCCCACCGCAAGCCTTGATCCACTTATGGCAGAGCGCACAAGAAGGCTACTTAAAGATATAAACCACACAGGGGGAACCACCATATTCTACACCTCCCACAACATGAAGGAGATGGAAGAGCTCTGCGACAGGATAATATTCCTCAACAGGGGAAGAATCGTTGCAGAGGGTAGCCCTGGGGAGATACTCAGAAGATACGGTGAGTGTGAGCTTGAAAGACTGTTTGTGAGGATAGCGGAAGAGGACTCATGAGTGCTGGTCGCATACTGGCATATACGATGCGTCACATATACCTCTACAAGAGAAGCCTTCCAAGGCTCATGGAGGTCTTCTACTGGCCACTTCTTGACCTCCTTGTGTGGGGGTTTATAAGCATGTATCTTTCTGCCTACAGGGGCACACTGCCAGAGTTTGTAACCTTCTTTGTGGGTGCCCTCATACTATGGGACATACTCTTCAGAGCCCAGCAGGGTATAACGGTATCGTTCCTTGAGGACATGTGGTCGAGAAACCTTATAAACATATTCGTGAGTCCCCTGAGTGTTGCAGAGTATGTGTGCTCGCTTCTTGTAATAAGCCTTGTAAAGCTTCTTCTTGCATCCACCGTTATGGTAACTGTGGCGTATCTTCTCTACAGGTTCAACATATTCAGCCTGGGATTTCACCTTGTGCCATTTGTTGCAAACCTTGTGGTCATGGGCTGGGCTGTGGGTATAATAACAACCGCTATAATACTCAGGTTCGGCCAGGAGGCAGAGGTGCTTGCATGGGGTGTGGCGTTTCTCTTTCAGCCCGTCTCTGCGGTATTTTATCCTGTAAGTGTGTTGCCACCATGGATAAAGACAGTTGCATTCTTTGTGCCCTCCTCACATGTGTTTGAGGGCATGAGGGCGGTTATCTCGGGCAGGGGATTCCCCGTGGATGAGTTTTTCACAGCGGTGGTGCTGAACGCAGTTTACACAGCTGTCGCAGTGGTCTTTTTTGCGTGGAACTTCAGGGTGGTAAAGCAGAAAGGACTCCTTGTAAAGATAGGTGAGTAGGGGTTATATGAATGGTCCCTTCCTGTGACACTCTATGCATATATCCCGCTCGAAGTCCATCCTCGCAAAGAAGGGTTTATCACTGCCGTGTGGATAATGGCATGTAACACAGGTTATTATGCCACCCTCAAGTGTTGGCAGGTTTTTAGGTATAACCGTGCTGGGACTGTTGGCACTTATCCCCACGGGGTGTGAGACACCCTGCCTGTGGCACTCAATGCACACATCTATCTGTGCTGTCTTCGGTGGAAGAAAGCCATCACCATGGGTTTTATCGTCCGCGGTGCTCTTAAGCGTTACGGTAACGCGAGAGGGTCTGTCTGTTACAACAAGAAGAAACGGATACCCCTGTATGCTTACAGGCTCTGCCCTCTCTATGGAGGGAAAGCCCCTTGCTATGGAAGACCTCCTCTGTGGAGGATAACGGGGCTCCTCTATGTCCAGTATCATCTCCGAAGACCTTATCATGTTGCCGAATACATCCTTTAGTATTATGCGGTAGTAATAACGCCTGCCCTTTTTAAGCCCCTTCAGTGTAACCCTGTGTTCCCTGGAGTAGGAGTATTCCCAGGGGGTTACATTTATGTACTTTTTATCCTCGCCGTATTCCACAGCACCCCGTGTAAACTCGTTTGTCTGCCAGCTTATGGTTGCGGTGGAGAACACCCCGTGTCTTATCTCTTCCACCCTGATGTTCTGTACAGAGAGTGTGGAAGGGGGTTCGAGCTCAAATGGTGTTATGTTTTCAGGCTCAAGCTCAACCGTTATGGGTGCAGACCTGCGTGAGGTCTCATCCCATGCAACCACCTTCAGGGTGTATTTTTTGTTCTCCTCAACCATGTCCTTAAGCGGTATGAGTGCCTCTGTTGTGTATTCCTTTGAGATGGCCTGTTCCACCAGGTTTGGATTCCAGTTTGTGGGCTCTATGATATGGCATCTTGCACATTTCTGGTCTGTTACAACACTGTGGCGGTACTTTGCACTTATTGCCTCACGGTGCACATCCTCATGACAGCTTACACAACGGGTGGGTTCCCTTGCAGTGCCAGAGCCTGCAGGCCAGATAAGAAATGTGGCAATCATTGCCAGAAGGATATACAGCAGGGGGAATGCCCTGCTCAGGGCTGTATCCCTGGTGAGTTTATCTATGATGGCAGGCACCTTCCTGTAGGTTGCAGTGGACTTAAAACCCCACCTGAATAGAAGCTCCTCTATGAAGGGGTCTTTTCCATGTACCATAACGATGGTGTTTTTTGACAGTCCAGGGCCTTCTTTGCCCAGCTCTTTAAGAAAGCATAGAAGCCTTTGCCTGTCTGCCATATCCACAACTATTGCAGAGGGGTCTGCGGTTTTCACCCTTTCTCTGGCTTCTTCAGGGGATGCGCACTCTACGGTGTGGTCTCTCTGTGAAAGCAGTTCTTCAAGCTCCATGGGGCCTGAAGGCCTGTCTGTTACTATAAGGATATGCACCTCAGCCCTCCTTTCCGATACAACTGTATCTCTGGTTTTACCCCAAGCTGACATCTGCACAGATGAATTTTTTTGAGTTTAAGACCCCTGGCCCTTCATCAGGTCTTCGAGGGTTTTTCTGTACACCTTAAGGTCATCGTCTGTAAAGAGTACAAACCTTACAAGCTCAAACCAGTCTTCCCTTTCAATGAACTCTATTACGGTTTTGAGTGCTATGCGTGATGCCTCTTCTACGGGGTATCCATAAGCACCCGTGCTTATGGAGGGGAAGGCAATGGATGTGCAACCCTTCTCTTTTGCCACCTCAAGGCTTCGCCTGTATGCACTGCTTAAGAGTTCTGGCTCGCCCCTGTCTCCACCCCTGTAGATGGGGCCCACCGCGTGTATCACATACTTTGCCTTCAGTCTTCCCGCCCCTGTTGCAACCGCATTGCCAGTGGGACATCCGCCAATTTTACGGCACTCCTGCATTATGGATGGGCCTCCCTTTCTGTGGATTGCACCGTCAACTCCACCACCTCCCGCAAGTCTGGAGTTGGCAGCATTCACGATGGCATCCACGCTCTGCTCTGTAATGTCTCCCCTGACAAGAGAGAGGGTTGTCTTCCCTATGCGTATCTCCATGCTATATATTTTAGCTCAATAATTGAATTAAACAACCCCTCGTTAAATATCGGCACAGGGTGGGGCTGGCTTTAGGAAAACTCTGCTTGACACCACTGATTGTTCTGCAATACTCTAAAAAAGAGGCCCACTTACCGTAAAAGGAGGGATGAACAATGGTGCACACACTGGATGTCAAGGCACTGGCACTCTCTTTTGGACTGTGCTGGGGTGGTGCAATGATGCTTGTTGGATGGACATCCATGGCGGGCTGGGGTACAAGGTTCGTTGATGTTATGGGCTCCATATACATAGGTTTTGAGCCTTCCTTCACAGGTGCCCTTGTGGGAGGCATATGGGGTTTCGTGGATGGCATGCTGGGTGGACTCATAGTTGCACTGCTTTACAACCTGTTTGCAAGAAAGACCTAATCTGCTAAAGGGTTTGACCCTCGGGTATAAATGGCATATCCTAATATTACGAGGGCAGAGAGATTTTAAAAAAGGAGGTATGGTTATGTCATTCTGGGATAAGGTAACAGAGGAGCTTAAAAAGGCAGCCCAGGGAGGCTGGGAGGCGGTAAGAGGAGGTGCGAAACTTGCAGTTGAAAAGAGCGAGGAGATGGCAAAGATAGGAAAACTGCGCTACCGTATATACACAAACCACAAACAGGCCGAAAAGCTCTTTAACGAACTTGGGGGTATGGTATACGAG
>JALUQR010000191.1 GCA_027017505.1 bacterium | reverse complement strand
TTACAAGCGTGAGTAATGATTTTGGCTTTGAAGAGGTCTTCTCAAAACAGCTGAAGGCACTGGGCAGACCAGGGGATGTGCTCCTTGCCATATCCACAAGCGGTAATTCGGAGAATGTGGTAAGGGCGGTTCAGACCGCAAGGGATATGAATATAAGTTCCATAGCCCTTACGGGCAGAGACGGTGGAAGGCTTAAAGAGGTGGCAGATGTGGCACTCGTGGTAAAGACAGACAGCACCCCCAGGATACAGGAAGTGCACATAACAGCCTGTCACATACTGTGCGGAATGGTTGAACAGATACTCTTTAAAGGACACAGCAGATGAGGTTCAAGCCCGTAGAGCCTGGAAAGGTAAAGACCTATTCCCTCAGGAAGAGAAAGGGCAAGGTCTGTGTGGATGAGCTCTGTGGGCTCTTCCCCAGGGGTGGCAGTTTCAGAGAGTTTATCTCAACCCTTCCGCGTATCCTTGCAGGAAACACCTTAAGAGAGGTTATAGCCTCAATACTTGATGCCCACAGAGATGGCAGAACCGTTGCGGTGGGCATGGGTGCACATGTTATAAAAACAGGCCTGAGCCCCATAATAATAGACCTCATGCGCCGTGGCGTAATCAATGCGGTGGCGATGAACGGTGCAGGCATAGTGCACGACTTTGAGCTTGCCTTTGCAGGCACCACATCAGAGGATGTGGACACAGCCCTCTCAACAGGCAGGTTCGGCATGGCAGAGGAGACGGGCAGGATGATAAACGATGCCATAAAACGCGGGGCAAAAAGAGGACTCGGCATAGGTGAGTCCGTGGGAAGAATGATAAACAGAAGCAGTTTTCCCCACAGGGAATTGAGCATCCTTGCAACAGGTGTAAAATACAATGTGCCTGTTACAGTGCATGTTGCAGTTGGCACAGATATACTTCACATACACCCTTCAGTGGATGGTGCACTTACGGGCAGGGCCACACTCAGGGACTTCAGACTCTTTACAGGTGTGGTCGCAACCCTTGAAGGCGGGGTGTTCCTCAACATAGGCTCTGCGGTTATAATACCAGAGGTCTTCCTGAAGGCACTCACACTTGTTAGAAACCTGGGCTACAGGGTGAAAAGATTCACCACCGTGAACATGGACTTCATCCAGCACTACAGACCACTTACAAATGTGGTAAAACGCCCCACCATGACAGGCGGAAGGGGCTACACCCTTACAGGACATCATGAAATAATGTTACCCCTTATCTATGCAGGTATAATAGAAGAACTGGGAGAATAATAAAGAATGGAGAAGAAAAGACCCTGGGCAGGCAGGTTCAAAAAGGAACCGCATCCACTGGTGGAGGCCTTCACCGCATCCATAGGGTTCGATAAAAGGCTCTTCCGTCAGGATATAAGGGGCTCTGTGGTACAGGCACACCTTCTTGAACGGGCCGGTATACTCACAAAACAGGAAAGACAGAAGATAGAGCGCACGCTCAGGGAAATAGAAAAGGAGATAGAGACGGGCAAACTCAAGCTGGGCGTGGACACAGAGGACATACACATGGCAATAGAAAAACGACTCATAGAGAAGATAGGCCCCCTGGGAGGAAAACTCCACACAGGCAGGTCAAGAAACGACCAGGTTAGCCTTGACATGCGCCTGTACATAAAAGATGAGACCACCGAAATAGTGCACCTTATACGCACACTTCAGAAGACCCTCTACGAGCTTGCCCTCGAGAATATTGATGTAATAATGCCTGGCTACACACATCTGCAGAGGGCACAGCCTGTCCTTCTGGCACATCATCTTCTCGCCTACTACGAGATGTTCAGACGAGACATCCTGAGGCTTAAGGACTGTCTTAAACGGGTGGATGTTATGCCCCTGGGCTCTGGTGCCCTTGCTGGCACAGGATTCAATGTGGACAGACACCACGGGGCAAGGCTTCTGGGGTTTTCCTCTATCTCCACCAACAGCATGGATGCGGTAAGTGACAGGGACTTCGTAATAGAGTTTATAGCCCACTGTGCACTCCTGATGATGCATCTGTCAAGACTCTGTGAGGAGATAGTGCTCTGGTCAACCCATGAGTTCGGGTTCATAGAGCTTGATGAAAGTTTCTCAACAGGCTCTTCCCTCATGCCACAGAAGAAAAACCCCGATGTCGCAGAACTCATAAGGGGTAAAACCGGAAGGGTCTATGGAAACCTTATTGCAATACTTACGGTTATGAAGGCTCTTCCGCTCACATACAACCGTGACATGCAGGAGGATAAAGAGCCCCTTTTCGATACGGTGGACACAGTTAAGGGCTCACTCACGGTTATATCTCCAATGCTTAAGACGATGAGGATTAAAAGGTCTGCACTTTTAATGGCAACAGAAGAGGGGTTTCTCACAGCAACTGATGTGGCAGATTATCTTGTTGCAAGGGGGGTTCCCTTCAGGTCTGCCCATCACATAACGGGCAGTATAGTTGCCTAC
>JALUQR010000190.1 GCA_027017505.1 bacterium | reverse complement strand
CCTCAGCGGAAACACCCTTCTTAAAAACTTCACAGTATCCCTTACCATCTTTGCAGACGCATAGGGCCCGAAGTATCGTGCACCATCCTCTTTTATCTGTCTTGTAACGAGTATGCGGGGGAATGACTCCTGCGTGGTTATGCAGATACTGACATAGGTCTTGTCATCTTTCAGTCTTATGTTGTATCTCGGTCTGTACTTCTTGAGGAGTGTATCTTCGAGTATGAGGGCTTCCTTCTCGTTGGAGGTTATTATGTAGTCTATGTCAGAGACCCTTGAGACCAGAAAGTCAACGAAGTATCTTCTATCATGGGATGTCTGAAAATAGGTTCTTACCCTTGCCCTTAGATTCTTTGCCTTTCCTATATAGAGCACATTCCCACCCCTTCCCTTCATCATGTACACACCAGGAGAGGTGGGAAGCCTCTTTATCTTCTCTTCTATGGATGGTTCAGGCAGGCTTGTCCCTTTACCGCCCTTATCCAGCCCTTTCAAGGTATTTTCTTTCCCATGCATCAACCCTTATGACTTCACCCTTTTCTATGAAAGGAGGCACATTGAGGGTGAGCCCTGTTTCAAGGACTGCGGGTTTCTGGCTTGCCGCAGCGGTTGCACCCTTTATGTTTGGAGGGGTTTCCACCACCCTTAACTCCACCACCTTTGGTGGCTCCACACCAACTGGCTTGCCCTCGTAGAACTCCACGGTGAACCTCACATTGGGCACAAGGTAGTAGCGGTTCTCCCCTATAATCTCATCATCAAGGGCTATCTGCTCGTAGGTCTCTGTGTTCATGAAGTAGTGGTGTGAGCCCTCGCTGTAGAGGTATTCCATCTCGTGTCTTTCAAGTATGGCGCGCTCTATCCTGTCGTCAGAGCGAAACCTGTGCTCATAGGAGTTTCCTGTCTTGAGATTCCTGAGTTTTGTCTGCACCAGGCCACGCTTGTTCCCGGGGGTGAGATGGTGCACGCTCATAACACTGTGGGGCACACCCTTGTAAACTATGGTCATGCCCACCCTGAGCTGTGTTGCGTTTATCATACCTCTTTTTCTACCTCCGAAGGTTTTTGGGTTATTATAACACAGGGGTGGTGGGCCTTTCTACACCGTCTTTGAGACCACTTCCAGGGTGTCTGCAACATTGAGCTTTTTAAAGAGAAAGAGGAACTTCTCTTCAAGCTCTGCTGATATTCTGTCTATTCTTTCTCTGGGCATCCTCCAGAGTTTTTCTTTGAACGGGCCAAAGGCCTTCTTTCTTGTCTTGTAGATGAACTGCTCTTCTGTCTCACCCTCTTTCAGTTCAGATGAGAAGTTATCCCTGAGGTAGGAGTATATCTCCTCTTTCAGTTCCTTCGGGAAGGCAGGGCTTTCGTATATTATGTTCTGAAAGCCTGTTGCAAGGTGTATCTCTGCGGTGCCCTTTTCAGGGAAGATGTGGAAGGCATCATCAGGAAGTGTGCTTGCACCGTGCTGGACAACCCCTGCAAGCCCGTAGTCCTTTCTTGCAACCTCTGAGAGTCTTTCTATGGTATCGAAGTCCACCTTAACCTTTGCAACAGAGCCATCGGGCAGTACCACACCACCGTGGGTTGTGCCTGTCTGTACACTTATCTTGCTTATGCCCTTTACCTTTCCACCCAGAATGTCCAGATAGCCATCCATGAAGGCACGCAGTTCCTCCACCGTGGAGTTTTTTCCACCCACCTCGCCTATCTCTCCGCCCACGGAGATGGTAACCCCCTCTGGCTCCTCCTCTCTTATAAAGAGTGTAAGGCCTGCGGTGGTCTCAAAGTTCAGCCTCTGCTGGCTTGTAACATCATCTCTTTCAAGCTCCACGAGTGTTGATGCATCTATGTCTATGTTGTAGAAACCCGCACCTATGGACTCCCTGATGAGTTCTTTAAGTGCCCTTATCTCTGCGTTTTTGTCCTTTCTGTAGTTTGAAAGCTTTACCTGGTAGTGGTCTCCCTGCAGAAACACCGCACCCTGCCAGCCCTCTTTTATGGCTGCTGCTGTTACAACGGTTGCGTATTCATCGGGGCTCTGGTCTGTGTAGCCTATCTCGCTTCTTGCTATCTCGAATATGAAGGCACCTGCGTTCAGTTTCCTTGCGGTCCTGAACACCGCCCTTGCGACATCGTATGTAAGCCCCCTTATGTTAATGGCAGGCACCGTGAATCCACCGCACTCACCTCTTCCCATCTTCTCATAGAGGTTGTGTATGGACGCATGTCTTATACCGAGTGCATCTGCACATGCCCGTATAACAGAGCGGGCCTCTTTTCTGCTCTCGGGCCCTGAAAACACCGCTGTGTAGACAAGCCTTTCTGCAAGCTCTCCACGCAGGGCTGTGGCATCCACAACCTCCAGCCTGCCCCCGCCTCTTTTAACCACCCCCTTGAGTGAGTCGTAAAGCTCTCCTGTGTTTTTAAACTCCATGGATTTGCTCCTTCTTTCAGGTTTTATAATAC
>JALUQR010000189.1:4438-7968 GCA_027017505.1 bacterium | reverse complement strand
CCTTATATCTGCAAAAAGATAGTAAAGTTTGAATGAATTTAGCATTTATAAAAACCCTTGTCAAGCATTTTTTAAAGTTTTTTAACGAAAAAACAGCTTTTTTACAGCACTCCTGCCTTGATGAGGTCGTGCAGGTGCACCACGCCCACGGTCTTTCCCTCGGGGGATTCCACAAACAGTGCTGTTATCTGGTACTGCTCCATAAGTCTGAGTGCAGATTCTGCTATGGCATCCTCGGGTATGACCTTTGGATTGCGGGTCATAACCTCTGCCACCTTCTTTTTCAGCACATCGCCACCTCGCTCAAGGGCCCTTCTCAAGTCTCCATCGGTTATAACGCCAACAAGCCTTCCAGCCTCGAACACGCCTGTAATGCCAAGCCTTTTGGCTGTCATCTCAAGGATTGCGTCCTTCATCTCTGTGGTGGGTGTTACCCTGGGTATGGCAGGGCCTGTGTGCATCAGTTCCTTTACCTTCATGAGTTTTCTGCCAAGGCTACCTGCGGGGTGCAGTACCGCAAAGTCCTCTTCCCTGAAACCCCGTCTTTTAAGAAGTGCCACCGCAAGTGCATCGCCCATGGCAAGGGTTGCGGTTGTGGAGGCTGTGGGTGCAAGCCCCAAGGGGCATGCCTCCTCTTTTACCGAGGTGTTTATAACCACATCTGCGTACCTGCCCAGTGTGGACTGTGGTCTTCCCGTCATGGCTATAAGCCTTATGCCCAGCCTCTTTATTAGGGGAAGCATCATTATGATTTCCTCTGTCTCGCCCGAGTTTGACACCGCTATGACTATGTCGTTCTTCATGAGCACACCAAGGTCTCCGTGGGCACCCTCTGCAGGATGCAGGAATATGGCAGATGTGCCCGTGGATGCAAATGTGGACGCTATCTTCTGGCATATAATACCGCTTTTACCCATGCCCGTTACCACAACCTTCCCCGTGGTCTTGAGTATGAGTTCCACCGCACGCTCGAAGTTCTCATCAATTCTGTCAAGAAGCTCTCGCACGCTTTCAGCCTCTATCTCTATAACCCTTCGTGCTATATCCCTTATGCCCTCTGCCATGGTCTCTCTCACCTCAACTGCCAAATATCCTCTCTCTTGCCTGGTGGAGTTCCTTTATCCTTGAGAGGAGTTCCTCCACGGTGTCAAGCCTTAAGGAGTTACTGCTGTCTGAAAGGGCCCTGTCAGGGTCAGGGTGTGTCTCCATGTATATGCCATCCACGCCACAGCCCACCGCAGCCCTCATAAGATGGGGCACCATACCTCGCTCACCCCCTGAGACCCTGCCCACAGAGGGCTGTTGCACGCTGTGGGTTGCATCGAAGAGCACGGGAAAACCAAACTCCCGCATGATAACGAGCGAACGCATATCCACCACAAGGTTATTGTAGCCAAAGAAGGTGCCCCTTTCGGTAAGAAGTATGTTTTCGTTGCCCGTGGAGAGCACCTTCTCAAGAGCGTACCTCATTGCACGGGGATCCATGAACTGCCCCTTCTTTATGTTAACCGCCTTTCCTGTACTGCCCGCACTTGTAAGAAGGTCTGTCTGCCTGCACAGATAGGCAGGTATCTGCAGACAATCGCACACCTCTGCAACCGCCTGACAGTGGTGTTTGCAGTGCACATCGGTGAGCACGGGCACACCGATCTCTTTTTTTACCCTTCCGAGTATCTCAAGCCCGCGTTCAAGCCCTGGCCCCCTGTAGGACTCAAGCGAGGTCCTGTTTGCCTTGTCATAGGACGCCTTGAACACAAACTGCACATCCACCCTTCGGGCTATGTCCCTGAGGGTGCCTGCAATATCAAGGGTCATGGCCTCGTCCTCTATAACGCAGGGGCCTGCAATAAGAAGAAGCCCCCTGGATGTGCTCACATCTGCTATGTTTACATGTTTCATCTCTTCTTTCTCGTCCTCTTCTGTGGTCTCCTCTTCTGTGCCTCCTTGAGCACAGCCTTTATGTAGTCTCTGAAGAGTGGATGTGGCTTTATGGGTTTGCTCTTGAATTCGGGATGAAACTGGCATCCCAGAAACCAGGGATGCCCTGGAAGCTCCACTATCTCAACAAGCCTTTCATCGGGTGAGAGCCCGCTCAGAACCAGGCCTGCCTTCTCAAGCCTCTCGCGCCACTGGTTGTTGAACTCGTAGCGATGGCGGTGTCTCTCGCTTATCTCCAGTGTCCCGTATGCCCTGTGGGCAAGGCTACCCTTTTTCAGCACACAGGGATACGCACCAAGGCGCATGGTGCCACCCTTTCTTTCAACCCCGCGCTGGGTCTCCATGAGGTCTATAACAGGATAGGGGGTGTCGGGGTCAAACTCAGAGCTGTTTGCCTCCTTGAGACCTGCAAGGTGACGGGCCACCTCCACCACACTTAACTGCATACCCAGACATATGCCAAAGAAGGGCTTCTTTTTTGTTCTTGCATACTCTATGGCAGATATCTTTCCCTCTATGCCCCTGCTTCCAAACCCGCCAGGGACAAGCACACCATCCACATCCTTGAGCAGTTTTTCAGCGCCCTCCCTTTCGACCTCCTCTGAGTCTATGTACTTCAAGTCCACACGGGTGTTGTTGGCAAGCCCGCCGTGTACGAGGGCCTCGTGAAGGCTCTTGTAGGAGTCCTGCAGGTCCACATACTTGCCCACAATGCCTATGGTAACATGGTGTTTGAGGTTTTCCGCCTTTCTTACTATCCTTTCCCATTCCTCGAGCTTGGGTGCACGCGTCCATATGTTAAGGGTTCTTACTATCTTCTCATCGAGTCCTTCCCTGTGGAAGTTAAGCGGAACCCTGTAGACACAGTCCACATCTATGGCAGATATTACCGCATCGCGCTCCACATTGCAGAAAAGGGCTATCTTGGATTTAAGCTGTGGTGAGAGGGGTCTGTCCGAACGGCATATGAGCACATCGGGCTGGATACCGATTTCCCTCAGCTTGTTCACGCTGTGCTGTGTGGGCTTGGTCTTGAGCTCGCCTGCACTGGGTATGTAGGGCACAAGGGTAAGGTGTATGTACATTACATTTTCCCTTCCCAGGTCAAACCTCAGCTGTCTTATGGCCTCAAGAAAGGGAAGGCTCTCTATATCACCCACGGTGCCACCTATCTCAACTATTACCACATCCACCCTGTCTGCAAGCTCGAGTATGTAGCTTTTTATCTCGTCTGTCACATGGGGCACCACCTGCACCGTGCCACCGAGGTAATCTCCCCTTCGTTCTTTGGTTATTATTGCATCGTATATCTGGCCTGTGGTGTAGTTGTTTTTGCGGGTCATCTTTGCAGAGGTGAATCGCTCGTAGTGGCCAAGGTCAAGGTCTGTCTCTGCACCGTCGTCTGTGACGAACACCTCACCGTGCTGGAAGGGGCTCATGGTGCCAGGGTCAACATTTATGTAGGGGTCAAACTTCTGCAGTGTTATGGTAAGCCCCCTGCTTTCAAGCAGTGCACCTATGGATGCACTGGCTATCCCCTTGCCCAGAGAGGATACCACTCCACCTGTTACGAATATGAACTTGGTGTTCAT
>JALUQR010000189.1:0-4428 GCA_027017505.1 bacterium | reverse complement strand
GTGTTCATCTGCCCGTGTCCTGCCATGGTTTAAGCCCCTGTGCAAACCTTCTTGCGTCTTCAAGGTCTTCCGGGGTATCCACGGATATGGTATCGCGGGCCCATTCCACAAGCTTTATCCTGTAGCCATACTCAAGTGCCCTTAACTGTTCGAGCCCCTCTGCCTCCTCAAGCGGGGTGGGTGAAAGCCCTGAAAGCTCAAGGAGCACCTCTTTTCTATATACATATATACCCATGTGCCTGTAAAGGATAAAAGCCCTCTTGTGAGCCCTTCTGTAAGGTATGGGAGACCTGGAAAAATACAGGGCAAAGCCCCTTCTATCGGTAACAACCTTTACCACATTGGGGTTGTTCATACTTTCTTCGTCCCTCAGGGGTGTCATCGGGGTGGCAATGTGTGCGGATTCATCTTCCATGGACTCAACGAGTGTGTCTATAAGGGCGGGTTCAACAAACGGTTCATCTGCCTGCACATTCACCACCACATCTGCAGTGAGCCCCTTTACAGCCTCTGCAACACGCTCTGTGCCCGTTCTGCATCCCGAAGAGGTCATCACAACCTCTGCGCCAAACCCCTTTGCTGTGTGCTCTATCCTTCTGTCATCGGTTGCAACTATTACATGGTCAACCCTTTCTGCCCCTTTAACCGCATTGTAGACCCACTGTATCATGGGCCTACCCAGTATGTCTGCAAGGGGTTTACCCTCAAGGCGAGTTGAACCATATCTGGCAGGAATAACTGCGATAGCGGTCATCGAGCCTAATATATCAGATTCCCTTGCCCTCTTCAAGGAGGCTCTCATCCCTTATGAGCTTGCCCTTACCCTTCCAGAGAAGAAGCAGTGGGCTTGCAACGAATATGGAGGAATATGTGCCGATTATAACGCCGAAAAACAGGGTGAGGGAGAAATCATGTATAACCTCTCCACCTACAAGAAGAAGGGCCACAAGCACAAGCAGTGTGGTGCCAGAGGTAACGATGGTTCTGCCGAGCACCTCGTTTATGCTTCTGTTTATAAGGGGCACCAGGGGCTCCCTCTGTCTGGACTCCCTCAGGTTCTCCCTTATTCTGTCAAATACAACCACCGTATCGGTAAGTGAATAACCGGCTATTGTGAGAAGTGCGGTGACTATGAGAAGGTTTATCTCCCTGTCGAGTATGTAGATGAGGCCGAGCACTGCGAGCACATCGTGGAATGTGGCTGTAACCGCTGCGATACCGAACCTTAACTCAAACCTCCAGGCGACATAGATAAGTATACCTATGAGTGCTATGGTTATTGCCCACAGGGCATCCTTCTGAAGTTTCCTGCCCACGGTGGGGCCAACCTCTGTTACAGACGCAACGGTGAAGGGATTATCCTGCATCTTCTGCTGAAAGAGTGTTTCTATGGTTTTTGTTACTCCTCTTAGCTCTTCTGTTCTTTTAACCCTTATGAGCAGTTTTTTCGGGTCTGCAAACTCCTGCAGATTTGCATCCTCAAGGCCGGCCTCTTTCAGAAGCTTCCTTACCCTGTCTATCTCCACGGGTTTTTCGAATTCCAACCGCATGGCAATGCCACCTGCAAAGTCTGTTCCCAGGTTTGCCCTTCCCAGGGGTATGCTTGCACCTGCAATAAGCCCCACAAGCACAAGCACCACCGATACCACAAAGGCAATCCTTCGCTTGCCCATGAAGTCGAATCTTCTATGTTTTATTATCTCCATATCTTCTCAACTCCTTTTAGATGCTCAATCTCTCCACACGGAACCTTGTTGTCTGTATGTCAAATGCCAGCTTTGTTCCCACAAGTGCTGTAAAGAGGTTTATGAGTATACCCAGGCTAAGGGTTACCGCAAACCCCTTTATGGGGCCACTGCCGAACTGAAAGAGCACTGCTGCGGTTATGAGTGTGGTTACATGGGAGTCCACGATGGTCCACCACGCCCTGTCATAGCCTGCCTCAACCGCTGACCTGGGTGTTCTTCCTGCCCTGAGCTCTTCCTTTATTCTCTCGAAAATCAGCACATTGGAGTCCACACCCATGCCTATGGTGAGAAGTATTCCTGCAATGCCTGGCAGTGTCAGCGTGGCCTCGAACCAGGCCATGGCACCGAGAAGCATTATTATGTTGAGCGTTACCGCTATGTCTGCAATTATGCCCGAGAGCCTGTAGTAGAATATCATGAAGGCAAGCACCAGTATGGCACCGAGCACTATGGCCTTTATGCCTGCCTCTATGGAGTCCCTGCCGAGGGTTGGCCCCACGGTGACATTCTGCACTATCTCAACCGGAGCGGGCAGTGCACCTGCCCTCAGGACTATGGCAAGGTCTACCGCCTCCTCGTAGGTGAACCCGCCTGTAATGCTTGCCTTTCCGCCCGATATCTTCTCCCTTATCACAGGTGCGGAGTAAACATTACCATCAAGTATTATGGCAAGCCTTTTGCCCACATTCTCTTCTGTAATGCGCTCGAATATCCTGGCACCTGTGGAATCGAATGTGAGGGCCACATAGGGCTCGTTAAAACGAGAGTCAAATGCGACCCTTGCATCGTAAAGCAGGTCTCCTGTAAGGAGCACCTCTTTTTTAACGAGGTAGGGTACCTTCTCTATCCTGCCCGTTGCAGGGTCTTCCCTTCTCTGGTAGAGCAGTTCAAGCCCGAAGGGTGGCCCCTCTTCCACCGCCCTGTAGGGGTCATGCTCCTCGTCCACGAGCCTGAACTCAAGCACCGCGGTTTTGCCTATAAGGGCTATGGCCCTTTCAGGGTCTTTAAGGCCTGGCAGTTGCACCACTATTTCTCTCTCACCCTGACGCTGTATGAGGGGTTCTGCAACACCGAACTTATCCACCCTGTTTCTTATGGTTTCAAGTGCCTGGGTGGTTGCCCAGTCCTTTATCCTCTTTACCTCTTCTTCGGGCAGACTCAACACAAGCCTTCCATCTTCCTGTGAGAGCTCGAGTATGGGATACTCACTGCCTATAAGCTCCCTTATGGTTCTGCCCGTTTCCTCGCCCTCGAATCTTACAACTATGGTTGTGGTATCCACCCTTTCCACATCTATGTATGGTATGGCCTTTTCATCGAGCAGGGTCTCTATGTTGCCAGCAAGCCTCTGGGTGTAGTTTTCAACCGCCTTTGTCTGGTCCACCTGAAGCACAAGGTGCATTCCACCCTGAAGGTCAAGCCCCAAGTTTATCCTGGGTATGGTGTCTGCCCAGAAAGATGGCAGGTATCTGCCCGCAGGTGTGGATGGCAGAAACAGCACCAGTGCCAGAAGCGTAAATCCACCCAGTAGCAGGGCTCTCCAGGTGATACTCCTCATATAGGGTTTCTCCTTTAAGGATTATACAGAAAAAGAGGCTGTTTTAAGAGGACTGACCCTTTTTCTTAAGGACAGCCTGTTTCTCTATCTTGACACGCACATTGTCGGCAACCTCAAGTATAACCACATCATCCTTTATGTTCACTATCTTTCCGTAAAGTCCGCCACGGGTAACAATGGTATCCCCCTTCTGCAGACTCTTGAGCATTTCCTCATGGCGCTGTGCACTTTTCTGCTGGGGGCGAAAGAGGAAAAAATAAAAAATAAGAAGCAGGATTATAAAGGGCAGAATCATAGAGAAAAATGCAGTAGCTCCACCTGCGCCACCGTCCTGTGCATATGCAACCGAGACCGGGAATATATATACCACCATCATACCTCCTCTAAAGAGTTTATCTTATCGTAAAAACTCTTTTTGAAAGAATCAAACCTTCCCTCCCTTATGGAAGCCCTTATATCCCTCATGAGCTTCATGTAGTAGTGGACATTGTGGACCGTGTTGAGTCTTGCCGCAAGAATCTCTCCGGAGATGTAAAGGTGTCTCAGGTAAGCCCTGGAGTAGTTCCTGCAGGTGTAGCACTCACACTCGGTGTCCACGGGATTGGGGTCTTCCCTGTATTGACTGTTTTTTATAACCAATTTTCCCCTGCTTGTAAAGAGTAATCCATTGCGTGCACATCTTGTGGGTAGCACACAGTCAAACATATCCACGCCCCGTTCCACCGCATCCACTATATCCTCTGGTTTGCCCACACCCATAAGGTAACGGGGGCTATTGAGTGGAAGGTTTTCTGTAACCACCTCTGTCATCTCGAGCATGAGCTCTTTACCCTCACCAACGCTCAGGCCTCCTATACCGTAGCCGTCAAAACCCATCTCTGAAAGCACAAGTGCGCTCTCCTTTCTTAAGTCCCTGTACATGCCACCCTGCACTATGCCGAAGAGTGCACTGTCTGTTTTTTCTACCGCCTTTCTACACCTTTCAGCCCAGCGGTGGGTAAGCTCCATGGAGTTTTTTGTGTAGTCCCTGTCTGCAGGATACGGGGTGCACTCATCAAGGACCATCATTATGTCCGAGCCAAGAGAAAGCTGTATCTTTACCGCAAGCTCGGGGGTGAGGAA
>JALUQR010000188.1 GCA_027017505.1 bacterium | reverse complement strand
TAAATCCCTGGGTAACTACATAGGTATAACAGAACCACCAGAGGAGATATACGGTAAACTCATGAGCATATCCGATGAGCTCATGATACGCTACTACGAGCTTCTTACGGATGCGGACCCCTCCTGAATAGAGGATATAAAAACAGGCAGAGTGCATCCAAGGGATGCAAAAAAAAGACTCGCCTTTGAGATAACAGAAAGGTTCTGGGATAAGGAGTCAGCCCTGAGGGCACAGGAGAGGTTCGAAAGGGTCTTCGTAAAAAAGGACATCCCGCAAGATGTAGAAACTCTAACCGTTGAGACCACAGATGAAAGGATATGGCTACCAAGGCTTATCACAATGGCAGGCCTTTCAAAGAGTAACTCCGAGGCCATAAGACTCATCAGACAGGGTGGTGTGCGGGTGGATGGCAAAAGGATAACAGACCATACCACAGAACTCTCCACAACCAGCCCCCTCCTTCTTCAGGTGGGAAAGAGAAGGTTTAAACGCATAGTGTTCAAAAAGTAGCCCTCCTTAAAGTTTGCTTGAAAATATACCCCCTGATAGGGTAAAATAATAAATGGTAACCGAAGAGGTTCAGCCATGCTTACCTCTGTGTCTTTAATGGAACACTTTCGTGGTCTCATCGAGGAGGCACTGAAGGGGCAGAGACTCAATATAGACAAGAATGTGGAGTTCTATCTTGCCAACCTTCTTACCTGCTACACCCACACCAGAAGATTTTCCACAGAGCCAGTTGCACTGAGGTTTCTCAAGGCATTTGAGGAAAGAAGGGAGCTTAAAAATGTGCTCTTAAAAGAGGTGGGAGACACCACACTCTTTGTTGCGGGTTTCTTCCATGAGAGCCTTAAAAGAAAGCTCGTGGATGTGGACTACTACATAGACATAGGCAGTATATCATACAACCACCTTGCGGACTCCCTCTCTGAGGGCTCTTCTGCCCATCTTTCTCCCCTCTACAGAGAGCTTTCCGAAAGGTTCATAGAGCTTGTTGACCTCCTGAGTGAGGTGAGCGAGCGAACAAGGCTTTCCTCCATAAACGACATACTGCGCGTATACGAACGCTGGCTACGCACGGGCAGTAAGCGCATGGAAAGGCTTCTCAGGAAGATGGGTATAGAGCCTGTCTCCATAAACAGGCACTCCCTCCAGTAAGTTGCCATAGAAGCTTGAGAATTCGGTTGACTCACAGGTGTTTGCCTGTTATCTTTATTTTTATCTAAAAACATTATCCTTGAAAAGGAGGTCTCACTATGGACTGGGGGATGAAAAACAGGCTTTCGCGTATAATAAAACCCCGAACAGGAAGAACCGTCATGCTTGCGGTTGACCATGGGTATTTTCTTGGTCCCACAACAGGGCTTGAAGAGCCTGCAAAGACCATAAAACCCCTTATAGAATATGCGGATTCCATAATGCTCACCAGAGGGGTGCTGAGAAGGTGTGTCCTGCCCGAGAACGACACCCCGGTGGTGTTGAGGGTTTCAGGGGGCACGAGCATACTGGGCAACCTTGCGGATGAGGGAACAACGGTTTCCATGAAGGATGCCCTTAGGCTTAATGTTTCCGCTGTTGCACTCTCCATATTCGTTGGCTCAGAGCTTGAAAGGCAGACACTTCTCGGGCTTGCAGGGCTTGTTGATGAAGCAGAGGAATACGGTGTGCCCGTGCTTGCGGTTACAGCAGTGGGAAAGGATATGAACAGAGATGCCCGCTATCTCGGGCTTGCATCAAGAATAGCAGCAGAGCTGGGTGCGCATTTTGTGAAGACCTACTACTGTGAGGACTTCCACAGGGTGGTGAGGGCATGCCCCGTGCCAATAGTGATAGCAGGAGGAAAGAAGATACCAGAACGCGATGCACTTGAGCTCACATACAGGGCTGTAAACGAAGGAGCGGTTGGCGTGGACATGGGCAGAAACATATTCCAGTCTGAAAACCCTGTCGCAATGATAAGGGCTGTAAGGGAGATAGTCCACAACAACGCCACCGTGGATCAGGCATACGAGCTTTACAGAACACTCAGCGAGGAGGCAAAACAGAAGACAGCCTGAAAGAAGGAGGTATTCTGCAGGTCATTGCGTGTTGCGGTCTATTACTCAAACAGGGATGTAAGGATAGAGCAAAGAGACAGGCCTGCCATAGGTGAGGATGAGATACTTCTCAGGGTAGAGGCAAGCGGAATCTGTGGAAGCGATGTTATGGAGTGGTACCGCTTGAAGAGTGCCCCCAGGGTGCTGGGGCACGAGGTTGCAGGCACGATAGAGGAATGTGGCAGTAAGGTAAAGGGATTCAGACCAGGAGACAGGGTAACGGTATCACACCATGTGCCGTGCAACACCTGCAGGTACTGCCTTCAGGGCAACCACACGGTGTGCGATACCCTGAGGAGTACAAACTTCGAGCCAGGTGGATTTTCAGAATACATAAGGGTGCCTGCCATAAATGTGGACAGAGGCACCTTCAGGATTCCCCCTGAGATGAGCTTTGAGGAGGCCACTTTTGTGGAACCCCTGGGATGCGTGGTCAGGGGGTTCAGAATTGCGGGGATGAGCCCCTCAAAAAGTGTGCTCGTTGCGGGAAGTGGTATATCAGGGCTTCTGCACATAAAACTTGCAAGGGCACTGGGAGCAGACTTCATAGTGGCAACAGATGTGCACCCCTACAGGCTGAACTTTGCAGAAAGGTGCGGGGCAGACCTTGCAGTAAGGGCAGGAGACAGGGTAAAGGAAAGGGTGCTCGAAAAATTCGGCAGACTATGCGACCTTGTGTTCCTCTGCAGTTCCGCAGATGGTGCCATAAAGGACGGGCTTGACTGTGTGGAAAGGGCAGGCACTGTGGTATTCTTCGCACCAAAGAAACCCGGTGAGCACTACCCCATGGAGCTTTTTTCCATCTGGAGGGATAACATAACCATAAAAAACACCTACGCGTCCGCCCCGCTTGACAGCCTTACAGCACTGGAGCTTATCGCAAGGGGAAGGGTGGATGTGAAGGACCTTATAACCCATGTGCTTCCCATGGATGAGATACAGAAGGGGTTCAGACTTGTGGAGGATGCAGGAGAATCCATAAAGGTGATAATAAAACCACACCAGTAGGAGATAAAATCGTATGAAAAAAATAGGTTTCATAGTTAAAAAGACCAATCCTCAGGCCATAGAGCTGGGCATAAAACTTGCCAAACATGTGAAAGACCGTGGAATAGAGCCCTACGCGGATACAGACATTGCCACCAGAACCGGCTTTGTAAACTCTGCGGACAGGGAGACCATGTCCGCACATATGGACGCACTGGTGGTGCTCGGTGGAGACGGAACAATGCTCTATGCATCAAGGCTTGTGGGAGGTAAAAAGATACCCATACTTGGTGTTAACATGGGAGGGCTCGGTTTTCTTACAGCTGTAACGGTTGAGGAGGCAAAGGAAAGCCTTGATAGAATGATAGAGGGAAAATACGAGATGGAAGAGCGGATGATGCTCAATGTTAAAATCATGAGGGATAACAGAAAGTTTGCAGAATACAGGGTGCTTAACGATGCGGTCATAAAGGGCAGAAAGACAAGACTCGTTAAGATGGAAACACGGGTGGACCAGCGCTATATGACAACCTACAGGGCAGATGGGCTCATAATAGCCACACCAACAGGTTCAACAGCCTATGCACTGTCCGCAGGTGGACCAATACTGTATCCCACACTGCATTCCATACTTGTGGTGCCCATATCACCGTTCAACCTGTCAAAAAGACCGATAGTACTGCCAGGGGCAGTGGAGATAGAGGTAAAGATGCTCACAGATAATATGGAGATAGAGCTAACACTTGACGGACAGGTGGATATGCCCATGAGCACGGGAGATGTGGTGGTTATAAATAGGGCAGAAGAAAGTGTGTGGTTTGTAAAGAGTGGTGAGAAGAGCTACTTCGATGTGCTCAGGGAAAGGCTTCTCTGGGGCAGATAGAATGGTCTACCTCTGAAAAACCATTCTTTTGAGATGTTGCAGGAACTCCACATAAAGGACCTTGCCATAATAGACGAGCTCAGCCTTTCATTTGATAAGGGATTCACCGTATTTACAGGAGAGACAGGGGCAGGAAAGAGTATAATCATAGATGCCATAGACCTTGTGCTCGGTGACAGGGCGTCCGCAGACCTTATAAGAAGCGGTTGCGAGGAGGCAAGGGTGGAGGCCCTCTTCGATATAAGCCAGATCGAGAGGATGGAGGATATACTGAGTGATGCGGGCATAGGAGCAGGCGAGGGACTGCTCATAAAAAGGATAATCCACAAAAGCGGTAGAAACCGCATACTCATAAACGGAAGCCTCTCCACACTCATGACCCTCTCGGAGATAGGCAGATACCTTATAGACATATGCGGACAGAGCGAGCACCAGTCACTGACACGCGCAGAAGAACACATAGACATACTCGATGCCTTCGGCGGGCTCGGAAACTTAAGAGAGGAGATGAGCAAATCCTACAGAAGGCTTCTCAGGCTCAGAAGGGAGTTTGAAGGGCTTAAAAGCTCCACAGAGCTTTCCGCACAGGAAAGAGAGCTTCTTGAGTTCCAGCTTAAAGAGATAGACAGTGTTAACCCCAGGGCTGGTGAGGACGAAGAGCTTGAAAGAGAGCTTGAAGTGCTCCAGAACGCAGAGAACATACGACAGACCCTCGCTGAGGGAGAGGCCACACTCTACTCCGAAGAGGGCTCCATTACTGAAAGGCTCTCTGTGCTTGCTAAAAAACTCGAGGAGCTTGCCCCGCTCGATGAAGAACTCGGAGAGCTTGCAAGGAGGATTGAGTCCGCATACTACGAGCTCGAGGATGTGGCGGTTAGCCTGCGCCAGAAGGCAGACTCAATAGAGGTGGACCCAGAAAGACTCAGGGAGGTAACAGAAAGGCTCGATGCCATAAATATGCTCAAGAGAAAATACGGTGGCACCATAGAAGAGGTGCTTAAAAGAAGAGACCAGATAAGCCAGACCCTTTCATCCACCGTAAATCACGAGCTCGAGCTGGAAAGACTGCGCACAGAGCTTTCAAGGGCAGAGGAGGAGGCACAGATGGTTGCAGACTCCCTGGGTGAGGCAAGAAGAAAGACCGCAGAGGAACTCAAAAGTGCTGTGGAAAGGGAACTCAAGGAGCTCGGCATGAAGGGGGTTAACTTCCAGATAGAAATCAAAAGGGATAAGACCACAGACGACAGATACAGACTTACAGAAAAGGGGGCAGAACATGTGGTCTTCCTTATCTCCACAAACCCCGGTGAAGAGGTAAAACCCCTTCACAGGATAGCATCAGGTGGAGAACTCTCAAGGATAATGCTTGCCATAAAGAGCCTCATATCTGTGGGAAAGGTGCCAACACTCATATTTGACGAGATAGACACGGGCATAGGCTCTACCATGGCACAGGTGGTGGGAAAAAGGCTCAAGAAGGTCTCAAACACACACCAGGTGCTGTGCATAACCCATATGCCACAGATAGCAGCATATGCGGACACCCATCTTCTGGTAACCAAAACCACCACCCCGGATGGCAGAACCGTAACCAGGGTGAAAAAACTCGAGGGAGAGGAAAGGGTAAACCACATAGCAACCATGCTCGGTGGCACCACCCCCACAGAGACAACACTCAAACATGCCAGAGAACTTCTCGAACAGGCAGGTTAAAAGAAGTTGATAAGAAAGGCACGCCTTAAGGACATAAAGGCCATATATGAACTGCTCGAGGCATTTGCAAAAACAGGCGAGCTTCTCCACAGACCACTGCCAGAGCTCTATTCAAACTGCAGGGAGTTTTTCATATGTGAGCTTGATGGAGAAATAGTGGGTGTGTGCGGGCTCCATGTGTGGTGGGAAGACCTTGCAGAGATACGCTCTCTGGCAGTAAAAAGGGATGTCACGGGTAAGGGCATAGGAAAGGAGCTTGTGGGTGCATGCCTTGAGGAGGCACGCAAGCTGGGGGTAAAAAAGGTGTTTGTGCTGACCTATAGAGAGGAGTTCTTTAAAAAACTGGGCTTTACACCCATAGACAAGAATGTACTGCCACAGAAGATATGGGGAGAGTGTGTAAAGTGTGTTAAGTTCCCCACATGCGATGAAAATGCACTGGTAATGGAGCTGGAGGATGAAAATGAGGGAAAAAACAGAAAACATCGTTGATATGCTCACAGAAAGGCTCAGGGGCAGGGTTGATGCCTTTGAGATATATGTGGAACACACAGAGGGTGTAACAGTTGAGGCAAGACACAGGTGTGTGGATTCCGTGAAGGTTACATCCTCGCAGGGTGTGGGAATAAGGGTTATAAAGGACAGGCGACTCGGGTTCGGATTCTCAAGCACCTTTGATGAGAGAACACTCGGTGCACTTATAGAGGAGGTAACAGGCGGTATATCCTCTGTATCAGAGGACAGTGCCCTTGTCCTTCCAGAACCCCTTAAGCCATCTGTAAGTGAAGACTCACTTGCCATATACGATACCCAGGTGGAATTTGCAGATACGAACATCCACAGAGAAAGGGCCCTTAAGATAGAGGAGTCTGCCTATGCAACCGACAGGAGGATAAGAACAGTTAGAAAGGCGGTCTACGGAGAAAGAAGGGCAACCTTTCGCACCCTGAACTCAGAGGGCGTGGATGTAAGGGTAAGTGCCACCTTCTGTTCGGGCTCTGTTATGGCGGTTGCAACGGAGAACGGAGACTCCCAGATGGGATGGTGGGTGGAGATGAGCCACAGAAGAGACCAAATAAGCCCCGAGGAGACAGGCAGAAGGGCTGCAAAAAAGGCGGTGGAGATACTCGGGGCAAGGGAGCTCAAAAGTGGCCTCTATCCGGTAATACTTGAAAATACCGTTATGGCAGATATACTCGGTGTGCTTGGTGGTGCGTTTCTGGCAAGCAATACCCAGAGGGGAAAGTCCATGCTTGCAGATAAGAGGGGTAAAAAGGTCTTCTCCAGGGAGATAAACATATGGGACGATGGACTCCTTCCAGGTGGCTGGGCAACCTCACCGTGTGACTGCGAGGGTGTGCCAAGAAGAAAGACCCCGCTTGTTGTGGAGGGCATCTGCCAGGGCTTCCTCTATGATACCTACCATGCAAAAAGGGAGAACACACGCTCCACAGGCAACGCACAGCGGATGGGGTTTCTCACAACTCCATCGGTGGGTATATCCAACCTCTATATAGAGAAGGGAGAGCACTCAACAGATGAACTCGTTGAAACACTCAGGAAGGGAATCCTCATAACAGAGGTCATGGGTGTGCACACCATAGATACCGTTACAGGAGAGTTCTCCCTTGGAGCCACGGGCTTCCTTGTGGAAAACGGCAGACTCGCATATCCCGTAAGGGGCATAGCAATTGCTGGTAGCCTGTTTGAGCTCCTCGGTAAAGCAGTTGCAGTGGCAGATGATATGTACTTTATAGGACCTGTGGGAACACCCTCGGTTATGTTCGAGGAACTCAACATAAGCGGTATGTAACAGGTAGAATACCCCACCGAACTTGACAACCCTGCAGTGTGTATTATAATTATCTTAATAAAAATTCACCTCAGATTTACCCTTCTCGGCTTTTCAGCTTCGCTCTTCTCATGAAAACTTGCCTCAACCGCGGGAATTAGATTGGTATCCATCACCATCTTGCCGGAATCCTGTAGATTATGGTGTGCATATCCCTTGCAAAGATTTTTGAATTTAAAGATAAAAGATGGCAGGAAGAAATACCAAAAGAAAAAGGGTGCTCATAGTAGACGACGAAGAGACCGTAGGATTGGGCATAAGCGAGATACTCAGGGACGAGGGGTTTGACGCCTATTATGTAACCGATGGCAAAAGTGCTGTGGAGGAGGTCAAAAAGAGGAAGTACGATGTTATTTTCATGGACATAGTCATGCCAGGGCTTAACGGGCTGGATACATACAGGGAGATAAAAAAGATACGAAAGGATGTAAAGGTGATACTCTTTACAGGATACTTCAAAGACGCAGAGGATGTTATAACACAGGGAGTAAGGGAGGGCATGATAGACGAGTTCATAAGAAAACCCTACTTCGCTGACGAAATTATAAGGTCTGTAAAAAAACATATCGTTAAAGAGAGGCGGAAAAATGCATAAGAAAGGTGCGGGATTCTACAAAAGAGCTGTGAGTGTGCTGGAGGATATAGATGTGTTGCCCCAGAACGCAAAGAAGGCATTGATGTATGTGCTGGAAGACTACAACGATATGTTCGGGGTGCTTGAAAATATAAAGAGCGAGTGGGAGGCCACATTCGATGCCATAGAGAGCCTCATACTCATACACAACGAGGAGCTCGATATAGTAAGGCTGAACAGGGCATGCCAGAAAAAGGCAGGCATTGAGTTCAGAGACATACTGGATAAACCCTACTACGAGGTATTCCCGTGGATGAAACCCCTCATCAGAGAGTGCAAGGAGACATGCCTTAAAAACAGACCAGGGGCCACAGAAATAACAGAGGGCAAACGCATATATTCTGCAAAGTTCTATCCCGTAAAAAGGGGCACAGAGAACAGATACATCCACATACTGGATGACATAAGCGGGCTAAAGGAAACCGAAAAGAGACTCAAAGAGGAGGTGGAGATTACCACCGCACTTCTGAACATATCCGATGCAACGACAAAGCTCGGTGACATAAACATGTTCCTTGAAGGTGTGCTTAAGAACATGAGCAGAATCTTCAACACTAAAATATGTCTCGCCTACATATGGGATGAGTTCTCTGGAGAGTTCACACCCACCGCATACTACGGACTGCATCCCTCCATAGTGCCATTTTTCAGGATAACCAACCTTCGTGAAAGCAACATTCCCCTTATAAAGAAGGTCTTCCACGATGGAAAACCCCGCGTGTTCAGCGGTAGAGATGCCTTCCCCATAGGGTTTCTGGATATAAGGGACATAAAAAAGGTCATAGTGTTACCGGTTATGACCAACAAGGAATACATGGGGCTTATAATATGCATATTCACAGAGGATGTACACCTCACACAGCGACATATGGCAATACTCAACGGCATACACAATCAGATATGTGTAACCCTTGAAGAGGCACGCCTGTACAGGGAATCCATAGAGAAGGCAATAGAGCTGAGCAACCGCATAGAGATACAGACCCTCATACACGAGATAGACAGAACCATACTCTCAACCCTCAGCCACGGAGATATACTCGAGACGGTATCACGAATGATGGAACATGTGCTCAATGCGGACAGCATCTCAATATGCCTTGTGGAAAAGGACAGGGAGGGGTTTGTATTCGTGGCAGGCACTGGAGAGTATCTGCCAAGGGATACCGTGATAGGGTTCAGAGATACCTCGCTTACAGATGTGTATCTTAAGGGAAGGATACAGTACATGGCTAATCTCAAGAATGCTGAGGGTCTGCATCCCCTTGAGGCAAGGCTTCTTGGCGAGGGCTTCTGCTCCATCCTCAGAGTGCCACTTGTGGTGAAGGGCGAGGTCATAGGAATACTCAACACGATGAGCAAGCGCCCCTCTGCCTTCTCGTTTCACGACCTCAATATTCTGGAGACCCTTGCAGACCAGATTTCCGTGGCAATAGAAAATGCCAGACTCTTTAAAGACCTGGAAGAACTCTTCATAGGCACGGTGAGTGCTCTTTCAGGAGCAATAGACGCAAAGTCTCCCTGGACCGCAGGACACTCCAACAGGGTAACCATGTGTGCAATAAAGATTGGAGAGGCAATGGAGATGGGCGAAGAGGAGCTTAAAACCCTGAGAATTGCCTCACTACTGCATGACATCGGAAAGATAGGCGTTGCAGAGGGTGTGCTTGAGAAACCCGCAAGACTCACCGAAGAGGAGATAGGCCTTATAAAGATTCATCCCGTAAAGAGCAGAGACATACTCTCACCCATAAAACAGCTAAGGGAGATACTCGATGTGGTCCTCCATCATCACGAACACTACGATGGCTCTGGCTATCCCAGGGGCCTAAGGGGCGAGGAGATCCCGCTTATGGCAAGAATCATAAGCGTTGCAGACACCGTGGATGCAATGGCAAGCGATAGACCCTACAGAAAGGGCAAAACCATGGATGCCATAGTGGAAGAGCTCAGAAGATGTGCGGGCACACAGTTTGACCCAAATGTGGTAAACGCATTCCTGAAGGTAAAGAACGAGGTCTCAAGCCTCTATACCTCCCGTCTTCCAGGATAAAGAAAACTATAGAAAAAAAGCTCTCCTTGATGTAAATTATTCTAAAAAACTCTCTGCGGGATGGTATGACCAATGCTCGTGGTCTTTAAGTTTCTCTATCTTTTAGCGATAGTGGTATGGGTGGGTATGCTTGTATTCTTCAGCTTCATTGTGGCTCCCGCAATATTTGCCACCCTTCCAAAGAGTACCGCTGGTGAGGTGGTTGGAGCCATATTTCCCAGATACTGGCTCATAGGCTATGTATGTGGCACGGTGTCTGTTATAAGCCTTGCGGTTATATTCATAGCGGAGAGAAGCTCCTCATATGTGCACTTTATAGTGCTCTTTCTTATGACAGGGCTTGTCTTCTACACAGGGCTCTTTCCTGCAAGACGTGCAAGGGATATAAAGGCAAGACTTGCTGACACGGAAAACGAACACCTCAGGGTGGAGCTCGAAAGAGAGTTCAGCAGGGCTCACAGGGAAAGCTCCATAATGAATATGCTCACTATAGGGCTTGGGTTGGTGGTAGTGTTTTTGACCTCCATGAGGTTATAACCCGCAAAGAGAGCCTGAATGGTAAAGAAAAGGGCACCAGATTTCTTCTTCAACCCCGCTTCAGTTGCAGTTGTAGGGGCGTCTGTAAATCCCGCCAAGCTATCCCACATTATAATGAGAAGCATCGAAGAGGCAGGTTTCTCTGGCAGAATATATCCCGTAAATCCCGCATACAGCGAGGTTCTTGGAAAAAGGTGTTATCCTGACATAAACGCCATAGAAGAAGGGGTTGATGTTGCCATATTTGCCCTTCCAGCAGAGAAGGTTGTTGAGGAGCTAAAAAAGGTTGCGGGCAACCTTAAGGGTGCCATTGTGATAAGCGGTGGTTTCTCTGAGACGGGCCACAAGGGTGGTCTACTTGAAAAAGAACTCCTTAAGGTGGCAACTGCCAAGGGGGTGAGAATAATAGGGCCCAACTGCATGGGCATATACGATACGGTAACAGGCCTTGACACCCTCTTTATACCCCACGACAGGGTGGACAGACCTCCCCGTGGAAGGATAGCCATACTCTCACAGAGTGGCTCCTTTGCACTCACCGCAATGGATGTGCTCGCAAAGGAGGGCATAGGGGTCTCAAGGATGGTGAGTTACGGAAACAGGATAGATGTGGACGAGGCAGACTGCCTTGACTTTCTGAGTGACGATGAACACACCGATGCGGTCATGATGTACATAGAGGGTATAAGGGATGGCAGAAGGTTTGTGGAAAGTGCCGGAAGGTGTGGAAAGGAGCTTTTTGCAATAAAGGTTGGAAAGAGGGAGGCAGGCAGTAGGGCAACAACCCTTCATACGGGAAGCATGGCGGGCAGATACGAGCTTTACAGAACCGCCTTCAAAGAGGCATCCATAACAGAGCTGGCAGGTTTCGAGGAATTCATAGATGCCTGCAGGGCCATTCACAGCATGAAACCCACATGGGGCAACAGGGTTATGATAATAACAGATGGCGGGGGTATGGGCGTGAGTGTGGCAGATATGTGTGTTGATGCAGGACTGCTTCTGCCCGAGCTTCCAGAGGATGTAAGAAAGGAACTCAAAGAGGTCCTGCCACCGTACTTTACCATAAGCAATCCCCTTGACCTTACGGGCAATGCAACAGATGAATGGTATGTAACCGCACTGGAGAAGACCCTGAATCTTACAGTCTATGATGCGGTCATGGTGATTCTTCTGTGGGGTCCACCAGGGCTTACAGAAAAACTGCCACAGAAGATAGCACAGCTTGCAGAAAAAACAGGAAAACCCGTTATCGTGTGCTCACCAGGAGGAAGATTCACAGAGAGGATGTCTGCGGTGTTTGAAACCACGGGTATGCCTGTTTTTTCAACACCAGAGGGGGCTGTAAGGGCAACATCTGTTATACTCAGGGGAGAGAGGCAGAAGGCATGAGGAGCCCTGTAAAAGATGCCATAAGGGAGGGCAGAAAGATACTGTTCGAGCCAGAGGCAAAGAGCCTTCTTTCAGAGATGGGTGTGCCCGTGCCTCCCTACAGGGTTGTAAAGGATGTGGAAGACGCACAGTCTGTGGCAGACAAGATGGGCTACCCTGTGGCACTCAAGGTTATATCGGTGGATATAATCCACAAGACAGATGCAGGCGGGGTGTGCACCGATATTGAAAGCCCCGAAGCTCTCAGGAAGGCATGGATGGAGATGGTGCTCGGGGTGGCACATAAAAAGCCAGGAGCAAGGATAGATGGATTCATGGTGGAAAAGATGGTCAAAAGGGGTGTGGAGGTTATAGTGGGCACCATAAGGGACGAGCAGTTTGGCCCTGTTGTGATGTTCGGCACAGGAGGCATAGCAACGGAACTCTTCAAAGATGTAAGCTACAGGCTTGCCCCTGTAAACTTTGAGACCGCACAGGCCATGATAAAAGAGCCAAAGGGATCTGTACTGCTTAACGGCTACCGCGGGGCTCCACCATGTGACATCGAAAGCCTTGCTCATACCATCGTAAAGGTATCTGAAATCCTCTGTGAGATAGAAGAACTTGAGGGGTTTGAGGTAAATCCCCTCATGGTCTACGAACATGGCGTTATGGCAGTGGATGCAAAGGCAAGCCTTCTGTAAACAGAAGGTTTGCCCTTTTAACTGTGACAGAGAAGGCCTTTTATGCTATCATTAAGGGAAGACCGCTAAATAATATCTTTAAATTCAAGGAGTGGGATTTATGAAGGGTTTCCTCCAGAAAGCAGGCTTCTTTATACTCGTGCTTCTCTTAACCCTGACAGCCGAATATGCGGGTGGCACAGAGCTTGAAGAGGTTAAAGAAGAACTTGAACAACAGCAACGCCTGATAGAGGAACTAAGGAAAAAGATAGAGGAGCTTGAAAAAATAGAACGGCTTGAGGCCATAAGAACAAAGGAGGAAGAGGAGATAGGCCCGCAGTTTGGCAGGAACCTGGGAGCATTTGGAGACATAAACTTTCTTACCGATAGCAGGGAAAGGAAAAATCCCACATTCTCCATAGGCTCTCTCGGGCTGTACACATCTGCAAGTTACAGGGAAAGGCTCAACTTTCTTTTTGAGATGATAGTGTACGCCCACAACAACAGAAGTGGTGTTAACCTTGAAAGGCTGTGGGTGAGCTATACCTTCAGCGATACATTCATCCTCAGGGCAGGAAGATTCCACACAGCCCTCGGCAGATGGAACAAGACCTATCACCATGCAAGGCATCTTTTCCTCACAGTGGACAGACCCTTCTTCCTGAAGTTCGAAAACACGGGTGGAATAATGCCCGTGCATATTGTGGGAATGGAGCTTGCAGGCTCAAAGGAATTGTCCTACGGAAGGTTCAAATACTGGATAGAGGTTGGCAACGGCCCAGGGTTCAGAAGGGACAGACACAAGAGTATATTTGGCGGAGGAAGTTACAAGCTTGCCCCAAACAACCTGTTCGATGTCAACCATTCAAAGCAGGTTGCAATGAGGATATACCTTGAACCAGCCTCCATAGAGGGACTCGGCATAGGGGTGTTCGGAACAAACTTCAAGGTGGAAGATACAAAACACACCATAACAGTAAACCAGGGTATATACGGGATAGACTTAAGATATGTCATCGCTGATGTTGAGCTTTTGGGAGAGTTCTTCTACCTTACAAACGGCTCAGCAGATGCAAACGCATGGTATCTGCAGCTTTCAAAACCCGTGGGTATGTTTATCCCCTATGCGAGGGTTGAGGTTCTCGATGGAAAGGACTCAGACCCATACCTTACAAACCTGAGCGGTGGAAGGGACAGAACCCAGTATATAGCAGGGGTCAAGTATATACTCGATCTGCTTCATTCCAGCCTTAAACTCCAGTATAGATATGACAGCCTGAAAGGCGATAAGGTCTACAATATTGTTGAAGCCCAGTGGGCTTTCCACTTTTAGGAGGCAGAGATGAAGTATCTGGTGGTTGCACTGATGATACTTCTCTTGCAACCAGCCCTGGCAAATGCAGAGGAGTTTGTGATAATCGTGAACAAACACGGGCCTCTTGTGAATGCAGATGTATCCACCATAAGGGACATTTACCTTGGTGAGAAACGCTTTGCAGGTAATGTAAGGCTTGTACCGGTTCACATGGTCGAGGGCTCTCTGAAGGAGAGTTTTCTCAAGAAGGTGGTGGACATGGACCCCAAGGAGTACAAGCTCCACTGGGTAAAGAAGGTCTTTCAGGAAGGAATAACTCCCCCACCTTCCATTGCCTCCATAACAGACATTATAGCACTGGTAAGCAGGGAAAAGGGAGCCATAGCATATATCCCCGAAAGGTACGGTAAATACCTGGTGGATGTGGCCATCATAGAACCATGAGAACCAGTATAGACAAAAAACTCATAGGCTCTTTTGTGGTGGGTGTGCTCTTTGCACTGGTGCTTCTGGGATGGTCTCTTTTTACCATAGAGGGTCTGCTCAATACCATGAAAAAGATGGAAACACTGAGCATTCGTGTGGACAAGACAAATGCCCTGAACTTCAACATACAGAAGCTCATTAAGATTTCAGATGAATACATGCTAACCGGAGACATAAAAAAGAGAGACGAGTTTGACAGACTCATAACAGAACTTGCGGACATACTCTCGGTGCTGGAAGAGCAGAAGGGCGATGAGAGATGGGATGAGATGTCAAGAAAGGTGAAGCAAGAGGTAACGAAACTGAGTGAGATGGTCGTGGAGATAATGTTCATAGACAACCCCATAGGCAACAGTAAGGCAACAGAGCTGATGAGAAAGGTTACAGCCCTTGGAGAAAGGCTCATAAAGGACATAGAGAGGTTCAACACGATAGCGTCTGAGGACAGGGACAGACTTGCCCTTGTGGCATCCAGAATGGCTGCAAGGACAAGGCTTGTGGTCTATACATTTCCTGTGGTGGGTCTGGTGTTGCTCTCCATACTCTATGTGTATCTGAAACGCTACATATCGAGACCCCTTATGGAACTCTACAGTGGTGCGGAGAGGGTCTCAAGGGGAGATTACACCCATCCCGTTATAATAAAGACAGGTGATGAGCTCGAGCACCTTGCAGATGGATTCAACAAGATGGCAGATGCCCTGAGGGAAAGGGAGGAAAAGCTCTTCTCACTTCTTAAGGTTGTGGAGAAGGTCAACAGAGAGCTCATCTCTGCAACAGAGTATAAGTCCAGGTTCCTTGCCAATGTGAGCCACGAGCTTAAAACCCCGCTTACCCACATACTGGGTTTTTCAGAACTGCTCAAGCTTGAAGAAAGCGATAAGCTTTCAGGAACAGCAAAAAATTATGTGGACAATATCTACAGAAGTGGTAAGTCCCTTCTGAAGCTCATAGAGGACATACTCCATGTTGCAAGAACAACCATAGAGGATATAGCCCCTGACAGAAGGAAGTTCTCCATAAGAAACACCATAAACAGGATAGTGGCCAAACTGCGCCCCCAGGCTGACAGCAGGGGACAGACCATAAGGGTTGAGATAGAAAAGGACGTGGATATGATTATGGCTGATGAGGGCATGATAGCCCAGATTATAGGCAACCTTCTTGACAATGCGGTCAAGTTCACCCCACAGGGTGGAACCATAACCATAAGGGCAAGAAGAGAGCCGAGAGGCGATACAGACACACTCACCGTAAGTGTTACCGACACTGGTATAGGCATAAAGCCAGAGCTTAAAGACCACATATTCGAGCTATTCGAGATAGGAGAGAAGGGTATGGTCAGGGAATACGAGGGGCTCGGCATAGGGCTTGCCCTTGCCAGAAAGCTGGTGGAATACCACGGCGGGCAGATATGGTGTGAGAGCGAGCTGGGTAAGGGTTCCACCTTTGAGTTCTACATACCCCTTGAAAGGACCGACAAAAGCCAGTGAGCACTGCTCATCCCATGATGAGATGGCTTGTAAGAAATACGCCCCTTGTCTTCCTGTTCATTCTGTTATACACGGTGGCAGGCGGGGTGCCACTTAAGGAGCACTACAGGTATCGTGTGCTCACCATAGCAGGGGACGGAAAGAAGGGCTTCAGGGATGGCGTTGCAGACAGGGCAAGCTTTAACTGGCCCACGGGTGTGGCTGTTGCCGAAGATGGCTCCATCTTTGTGGCGGATTTTTCAAACAACGCAATAAGAAAGATCACCCCTGACGGCATGGTTATAACCGTTGCAGGAAGACCTGCCGCAGGCCACAGAGACGGGGCGGGCAAGGATGCACTCTTCTGGGGGCCTGACAATATAGCCATAGACCAGGAGCAGAACATATACATCGCAGATGCAGACAACTATCGTATAAGAAAGCTCACCCCGGATGGCATGGTCGTTACCATAGCAGGCACGGGTGTTCCAGGCTACAGGGATGGCGAGGCCCTGTCTGTCATGTTCGGCTATCCCACAGGCATTGCGGTGGACACCTCAGGTGCACTCTATGTGGCTGACAGAAGAACCCACACTGTAAGAAAGCTCACCCCAGACGGCAGGGTATTCACCATAGCTGGCAATGGTCTTCCAGGGTTTTCAGATGGAAGGGGGAGGCTATCTCACCTGAGAGAGCCCATATCAGTGGCGGTAGCAGAAGATGGAACAGTCTACATAGCTGACTCCGGCAACAATGCCATAAGAAAGGTCACTCCTGATGGCGAGGTACTGACCCTTGCAGGAGGTAGCCCTGGCTACAGGGATGGCAGGGGCAGACACGCACAGTTTAACTGGCCCACTGGCATAGCCGTGGGGCCAGATGGAAACATATATGTGTGTGACTCGGGCAACAACAAGATAAGACGCATAACCCCTGATGGCGTGGTAAGCACCGTTGCGGGAAAGATTATCCCAGGAAGAAGCGATGGACCTGGTTTTGAGGCAGAATTTAACTTTCCCACAGGTATAGCAGTTGATAAAATGGGTAATATATACATAGCGGACTCTGGCAACAACCTTATAAGGAAGATAATAAAGGAGAGGATGACATATAAGTAAAGATGGGTGTCAGAAGGGCTGAACAGATAGAGGAGGGGCTGAACAGGGAACAGCTTGACGCTGTGGAGCATGAGGACGGCCCTCTTCTTGTCGTTGCAGGTGCTGGCACGGGTAAGACAAGGGTTATAACCCACAGGATTGCACGCCTTATAGAGAAGGGGGTAAACCCCTCGTCCATACTTGCCCTTACATTTACCGACAGGGCAGCAGCGGAGATGGAAGAAAGGGTGGACAGGCTCGTTCCCTATGGCTACTCCACAGTGTGGATTTCCACCTTCCATTCCTTTGGCGACAGGGTCCTGCGGGACAATGCCCTTGAGATCGGGCTTGTGCCAGACTTCAGGGTGCTCACAGAGGTGGAATGCGTGATATTCTTAAGGGAGCACCTCTATGAGCTTCCACTGAACTTCTACAGACCTGTTGGAGAACCCACCCGTTATCTTTCAGAGCTTGTAAGATTCATAGCAAGACTTAAGGACGAGGATATAAGCCCGCAGGAATACCTCTCCTACTGTGAAAGGCTTGCTCGTGAGGGCAGAGAGCCAGAGGACTACATCGAAAGACAGTTTGAGCTCGCACGCACATACGAAAAATACGAACAGCTTCTTAAAGAACACGGCTACATAGACTTTGGAGATGAAATCATACTTGTGCTCAGGCTCTTTCGTGAAAGGCCATCTGTGCTCAGGCGTTATCAGGAAAGGTTCACCCACATACTTGCAGATGAGTTTCAGGATACAAACTACGCACAGTTTGAGCTTCTGAAGCTTCTTTCCGCAAGGAACAGAAACATAACCGTTGTTGCTGACGATGACCAGAGCATATACAAATTCAGGGGAGCAGCGGTCAGCAATGTGCTCGGCTTTCTCAGGCACTTTCCCGATGCAAAGCTTGTAACCCTTAAGAAGAACTACCGCTCTGTACAGCCCATACTTGATGCATCATACAGGCTTATAACCCATAACAATCCTGACCGCCTTGAGGTCAAAAGCGGTATAGACAAGAGGCTCGTCTCTGTAAGACACACCCATGGTGGTGGTGTGAGGTTTCTTGAGTTTGACACCCCTGTGAGCGAGGCAGACTTTGTGGCCCGCACCATAGAGGAGAAGGTGAAAAAGGGAGAGCGAAGCCTCAAGGAGTTTGCCATACTTGTCAGGGCAAACAAGGATGCAGAGCCCTTCCTGCGTGCACTTTCCCGCAGGGGTATAGAGTATCAGTTCTCTGGCAGTAAGGGACTTTACAGCAGAGAGGAGGTAATGCTTCTTATAAGCTTTCTCAGGGTTATAACAGACAGGGACGACAATGTAAGCCTCTTTCACCTTGCGAGCAGTCCCCTCTACGGGCTCGGTGCAGATGAGCTTGTGCCCTTTCACAACATTGCGAGAAGGCGAAACCGCTCGCTCTTTAAGGTGCTTGAGGGGGTGCTCGATGGCATATATCCTGGCACAGATGAACTCACAGAGGAGGGCAGGGAGCGTATAAGAAGGCTCGTTGAGGATGTGAAGAGATATTCAGAGCTTGCACTTCGTGAGCCCACGGGCAGAATCCTCTATATGTTTCTTACAGAGTCAGCCTACCTTGCAGAGCTTGCAAAGGAGAACACCCCTTCTGCAGAACAGAAGGTGAGAAACATAGCAAAGTTCTTCGATGAGATAACCCACATAGAGGATACCCTCAGGATAAAGAAGGTTCACATGCTCAGAGACCATCTTGACCTTCTTATGGAGGCTGGCGATGACCCCTCAACCGCAGAGCCAGATGTGGATGCAGACTATGTGCATGTGCTCACCGTGCACAAGGCAAAGGGGCTTGAGTTTCCCGTGGTCTTCATGGTTGGCCTTGTGGTGGACCGTTTTCCAAGAAGGGCAAGAAAGGAACTCATCGAGGTTCCGGCAGAACTCATAAAGGACATACTGCCCGAGGGAGACTACCACCTTGAGGAAGAAAGAAGGCTCTTCTATGTGGGCATGACAAGGGCGATGGAGGAGCTCTATCTTACAACGAGCAAGAACTGGGGTGGCTCGAGACCCAAGAAGGTAAGCCCCTTTGTGCTCGAGGCACTCGATACCCCACAGGCAGAAAGGATAAGACCCCACAGCATGGACATTATAGAGAGGTTTGCCCCTGTTGAGGAAAAACAGCCCACAGCGGATGAACATGGTGGAAGACTTCATCTGAGCTACTATCAGGTGGATGACTATCTTACATGTCCGCTCAAGTACAGGTATGTGCACCTTCTGCGCATACCCATACTGCCACATCACACCATAATGTATGGTAAGGCCATACACGATGCCATATCCTTCTACTTCAGGAAAAAACTCGAGGGCATAGATGTTACAGAGGAGGAGCTTGTCCATATAATGAGGGGTGCCTGGCGGAGTGAGGGTTTTGTATCCAGGGAGCATGAGGAGGAGAGATGGCACAGGGGGGTTGAGACCATACGGAGGTTTCTTGAGGGGAATGCATCCCGCATAGTGCCTGCCTGCGTTGAAAGGGAGTTCAGCGTTTCGTTCGATAGATACACCCTTACGGGCAGATGGGACCTCATAGAGGAGCGCGAGGATGGTGCCTACATAATAGACTTCAAGACCTCGGATGTGCGTGAACCCGATAAGGCCGTAAAGCGTGCACGGGGCTCCATACAGCTTCGCATATACGCCCTGAGCTATCTGAAACACTTTGGCAGACTGCCCGCAGGCTGTGAGCTACATTTTCTCGAGACAGGTGTGGTGGGTGTTGCAAGATTCACCGAGGAGGATATGAAAAAGACCATTGAGACCATAAATACCGTTGCAGAGGGCATAGAAAAGAGGGAGTTTCCTGCTCGACCTGGATACCTAAGCTGTGGCTGGTGCCCCTTCAACCGTATATGCCCTGACAGGGAAACCCTGTGAGCTTAAAGGGCGTCTGGCCGTCATCAATCTACATGGATACCTTCACTATGGTCTTCACATTGCCCCTTACATTGAAGTCTCCAATTACCTGAAGACTTCTGGGCTTTAGAAGCTCCTTGAGGGCATCGAATATGGTGTTTGTTGCTCCCTCGTGGGATATTGCCCTGTCCCTGAAGGAGTTAAGATAGAGCTTGAGTGAGCGAAGCTCCACTATCTTTTTATCAGGCACATAGGTTATACGGATGGTTGCAAAATCTGGATAGCCCGAGCGTGGACATATACAGGTAAACTCGGGATAGCTTATCTCCACGGTGTAGTCCCTGTCAGGGAAGGGGTTGTCCCAGGCCTCAAGGGTTGCCTCTTTTATTGCCTTTTCACCGTACCTCATGGAAGAGATTTTAACATCTGTTGCGGTGGATTTCAAAGTGTTTCACCAGGTGCAGGCGAGAGGGGTGTTTTTTTCTTGACATAGTTTAGAAATTTCGCAATAATTAAATTATGAAACAGCTGTTCAGGCTACAGGCGGAGATATGCAAGGTGCTTGCCAGCCCCAAGAGGCTTGAGATTCTCTACGCCCTGAAGGACGGGGAAAAGAGCGCGGGTGAGCTTGTAAATATGCTCGGCATATCAAAGGCAAACCTTTCACAGCATCTTGCGGTGATGCGTTCAGCAGGCATAGTGAATGCAAGAAGAGAAGGGGTGAACATATACTACAG
>JALUQR010000187.1 GCA_027017505.1 bacterium | reverse complement strand
ACCCTGAAGCCCTCTTTTTCGAGATACCTGCAGGTGTTCAGCACCGCAGGGTGTTCCACCTGGGTGGTTATTATGTGGTTTCCCCTGGACTTTTTTGCAAGAGCTATGCCCTTTATGGCGAAGTTGTCGCTCTCTGAACCCGAGCTTGTGAAGACCACCTCCACGGGTGAACAGCCGAGAAACTGTGCAACCTTTTCTCTTGCCTCATCTATGGCCTTTTTTGGCTCTCTGCCAGCCCAGTGTATGCTTGATGGATTGCCCCAGGCATCCTTCAGATAGGGTAGCATTGCCTCCAGCACCTCTGGATGCACGGGGGTTGTTGCGTTATGGTCAAAGTACACTCTTTTCAAGGTTACCTCCTCTGGATTTATTATTTATGTCGCATCTGTGGGAACCTTCGGTGTCCTTTATGGAGTGAAGTTCCTCCACAAGGTCCTGCAGTGTTATTGAGCCGAGGAACTCCTTTATTCTATCGCCGAGTCCCTTCCATACCTTCTGGGTTATGCAGTTTTTTGCCCTTTCACAGCCCTTTGAGTCCTCATCGAGACAGGCAACGGGGTTGAGGGGTTCTTCCACAACGGATATTACCTCACCCACGCTTATGGAAGCAGGGTCCTTTGCGAGCACATATCCTCCGCCTGGCCCACGCACGCTCTTTACCATGTTGCCCCTTCTGAGCTTCACAAACAGCTGTTCCAGATAGGCAAGGGATATGCCCTCCTCACTGGATATGTCCTTAAGTGCCACGGGCTTGCCATCTGGATGAGACGCAAGATTCACCATGGCACGCACAGCATATTGACCTTTCGTGGTAAGCCTCATGATGCCAGAGCCTCTCCTGCTTTTCCACGGGTATTTTTAATGATATATAATTTAATATACCTTATTAAAATTGTCAAGTATTGCTTCTTCCTTTAAGGAATGTGAGCAGGGCATTGAGCACGAAGTATATTCCTCCTGCTATGGCAACGAGCCCTCCCACGCCCATGATACCCATTCCCACAAGTTTCCCTGCGTTTTCAAATGCCTGGTCCTGGCCGTAGACCTTTCGCATGGCGCCATACCAGCCCGCTATGTAGAGACCCGATGCAAAAAGCAGTATACCAAGCCCGTAAAGATAGGGCTGGATGCGTGCCATTTTTTCGCTGTAGATGCGGAGCCCGAAAAGGGGTATCACCTCGTAGAAAAGCCCCATGAAGGCTATGGTTACAGCCCCTATTGCACAGTGGTAATGGGCTGGTATCTTGGTGTTGACCCCGCTTATATCCAGTGCTATAAGCCCGCCAAGAAGGAATATGGCAATGGATAGCACAAGCGAGGAAAACCCTGGCCTTGCCCAGGGAAGCCCGGTTTCCTTCTGTCTGTAGAGAAGATACCCTATGGATACTATGAAGAATGCCGTTGGAGGCCCCATGCCCCACTGCATGAGCCTTGTGAATATAAGCTTGTACTCGTAAGATGCGGTATCGTACAGAAAGTACACCACAGGTGCGGGCAATACAAACACAAGGTAGAAGAGAAAGCCCGTGGTGCCAAGCACCCGTCCTATGGCATCCTTTCTTAAGACTATCTTTACCAGATAGAGCCAGCTTACAGCCATGGCAATGGTGTTTGCAAACTGCAGTATGTGCCCGCCACCCCAGAAGAATCTCTCAAAGTCAAAAAAACCCTTGCCTGTATACTGCATGTAGCCTGCAAGAAGAAAACACACAAGTGCAACCGCAACCGTAACACCAGCAACAGCCATACCACGGGTTACAACAGGAAGCCCACCACCCCCTGAAAGAGCACTGCCCAGGGTTATAAAGGTGTTAACAAGCATGAGACTTATACCCACCGCAAACATGGAAAGCCCTGTGAAAAACAGAGGATGTATTATAACAGGTACATAGTTTGCAAGCTCGGGATAGCCAAGCCCCAGCAGTGCACATATAACTATAAGGGCTGTCCCCCCTGCTGACAGAAAAAGCGATAGCCAGCCAAGCACAGGGCTTGCCACAGGTGTGGATGTATCTATGGCACAGGAAAGAATCCACAGAAAGCCCTCAAAGGCAAGAAACCATATTACCACGGCAAGTATCACATGCCCCACAAGGGCTATGTAAAAGTAGTCTCCGCCAGGAAGAAGGTCTTTTATGTAAGGGGTTCTTGCAAGTGCAACCACAAGGGCAAATATACCAGCAAATATCAGCGAGCCCACCGCATAGGCAAGCCATCCATAGGCAAGACTTTTTGATGAGTCAAGACTCATTGCAGACTATCCTCCTTTATAAAGATAATTTAAGATAATAGCACACAACAGCAGGTGTTTACCATAAAATTATCAAAAAGCCCCGTTTTACCGAAGATTACCACTGAAGACACTTTAAACCTGACAAGTGTCATTGTTTTATTGGTTGAAAGGGCAATATAATTTGATTATAATAATCAAACATTTTTGCAATAAACAAGGAGGTACGCATAATATGCTGAGAGAGAAGGTAGAAGAGGCACTTAACAGCATTCGTCCTGCCTTGCAGGCAGATGGAGGCGATGTGAGCCTTGTGGATGTGGATGAGGAAAAGGGCATCGTAAAGGTTCAGCTTCAGGGTGCATGTGCGGGCTGTCCAAGTGCCCAGATAACACTTGTTATGGGTGTTGAAAGGGCAATAAAGGAGAGGGTGCCCGAGGTAAAAGAGGTTCTCTCTGTATAACCGCTGTGTGAGAGCCATTATCTAAAGTAAGGATTCCCTTACCGGGGAGGGTGGATGGCCTATTATATCCTTGAGAGCTGTGTGGAATGTGGTGCCTGCATGAACGAATGCCCTGAGGGTGCCATAAGGGAGGGCTCTCCCTATGTAATAAACCCCTCTCTGTGCACAGAATGTGGCGGGTGTGCAGAGGTATGCCCTGTTGAGGCCTGCATACCTGTGCCTCAAAAGGCAGAAGGAGCAAAATAATCAAGGTGGGGAGATACAATGAGCAAGGTAACAGTGTGGTTTATAAAGTGTGCCATGATATACTTCGTGATAGCCATGCTCATCGGCATATACATGACCGTTGCAGGGCCTGTGTATCCGTTCAGACCCATACACACACATTTTAACCTTCTTGGCTGGATGAGCATGATGATATACGGGGTGGGCTATCACATACTGCCAAGGTTCAGCGGAACACCGCTGTGGAGCGACAGACTCGCAATGGTTCAGCTGTGGACAGCAAACATAGGCCTTGTTGGTATGGCGCTGGGCTGGATTATAGCAGGAACAGGTAACGGTGGAATGATGGTACTGCACCTTTTCTCCATTGTGGAGGGGCTCTCCGTGGTGCTCTTTGTTCTCAACATGTTCATGACCATAAAGCCAGCCCCGGCACTCAGAAGACCGCCAGTAAAAACTTAAAGGAGGTTTAAAGGATATGTCAAAGATAACAAAAGAGATGAGCATAGGCGAGGTGCTCGAGAAATATCCCGCAACAGAGAAGGTATTTATAAAGTACTTCGGGGCAGGATGCTTTACATGCCCTGGAGCCAAAACAGAGGACATAGCCTTTGGAGCAACCATGCACGGTGTGGATGTGGAGGAAATACTTAAAGAGCTTAACGAAGTTGCAGAGGAGAGTGAGAAGGGACAATGAAGGTAGCAAAGATAACAAAGGACAGAATAGTAAACGATGTCATAAAGGACTATCCGAAGACCATCGGGGTATTCACCAGATTCAACATAGACTCATGCTGTGGAGGAATGGCAACCCTTGAAGAGGCTGCCCGTAGAGACGGAGCCCCCCTTGAGGAACTCCTCGAAGAACTCAACAGGGTTGCATCAGAAGAAAAACAGTAAGCGAGGAAATCATCCACCTTATCAATCAACACACAAAGCCCGAACGGTACCGCCTGTATTTAAGGAGCATTGCCGATGAGTCTTTTTCTGGGTCCAATCCACCACTGGCTCTTTAAAAAAATACTCATAGTGGAAGAAAGGGAGAGGTTCCTCTGTAGAGAGTTTGCAAAACGGTTTGGCAAAAAGGCCACCGATGTGGCAGACAAGGTGCTTAAAAGATTCGGCGAACACTTTGACAGACCGCTCGAGAAACTCATAGGTAATATGCCCATACACGAGTTCCTCGCAGAATCCATAGAAAGGGTGGAGACCAGAGAGGCATCCATAATAAAAGCCTTCTTAGAGGAGTTCGGTGATGACGCAGAGGGGTTTATCCTTGAGCTTGCCTACAGACACGGAAGAAGAAAGGGCGAGGAGGCTGTGGAGGAATACGGGGTGAAAAACCCCATACCGGAGAAACTCTACACCATACTGAGAAACTTCTTTCTCGATGGCATGCCCTGTGACCATGTGGTGGAGATAGAGCAGAAACCACACAAGAAGTTCATCGAAAGGCACAAAAGCTGTCTGCACCGCAGGTACTGGCAGAATGCAGGTGTAAGTGATGCACTCATGTGCGAATATCTTTCAAGATGGGTGGATGGCTTCTGTGACGCAATAGACGGTGTAAAACACATGAAAACAAAAAGCCTCGCAAGGGGAGACCTCCTCTGCGAGGACATATGGCTTAAGACAAAAGGAGAGTAGAAAGATGGAAAAACCAGAGCTAACCCAGGCACAGGTGCTTGACGCACTGAAAAAGGTCATGGACCCCGAACTGGGTAAGGACCTTGTAACCCTCAACATGATAAGAAACATAAGGATAGATGGCGGTAGGGTGAGTTTTTCGCTTGTTCTCACAACCCCTGCCTGTCCGCTTAAAAAGGAGCTTGAGGAGAATGCAAGAAAGGCGGTTGAGGCCATACCAGGGGTCAAAGAGGTGGTTGTGAATGTATCATCAGAGGTACCCAGGACAAAGAGGACACCACAGAAGGAACCCATAGAAGGGGTCAGAAACACCATAGCGGTCGCAAGCGGAAAGGGCGGGGTTGGTAAATCCACTGTTTCGGTAAACCTTGCTCTGTCTCTTGCCAAGATGGGTGCAAGGGTTGGTCTTCTTGATACAGACCTTTATGGCCCGAGTGTGCCCACGATGATGGGTGTGCACAAGGAGGTTCACACAACAGAGGATAAAAAGCTCATACCAGTTGAGAGCCACGGGGTTAAGCTTATGAGCGTGGGGTTCATGCTCGATGAAGAAACCCCGCTTATATGGAGAGGCCCGCTTGTGATGCAACTTGTACAGCAGTTTCTCAAGGGTGTTGCCTGGGGAGAGCTGGACTACCTTGTCATAGACCTTCCGCCTGGAACAGGCGATGCACAGCTCACACTGGTGCAGACCATACCACTTACAGGCTCTGTGGTGGTAACCACCCCGCAGGATGTGGCCCTCATAGATGCAAGGCGTGCCATAAAGATGTTCAAAGAGGTGAATGTGCCCATACTGGGTATAGTGGAGAACATGAGCTACTTTGTATGCCCCCACTGCGGGCAGACAACAGAGATATTCAGCCACGGTGGTGGAGAAAAAACAGCCCAGAGATACGGTGTGGAACTGCTTGGCACAATACCCATAGACCCGTCAATAAGGGAAGGTGGAGACAGGGGAGTTCCCGTTGTGGAGGGCAACCCAGAGTCAGCCCAGGCAAGGGCATTCATGGAGATTGCAAAAAAGGTGGCAGCAAAGATAAGCGTCATATCCCTTACAGAACAAGCGAGCCAGTAAGTTCCTCCATGTTCTTGAATCCGTGTTTTCGCATGTAGCTCTCTATCTCCCTTATCACCCTCAGTGCACCGCCGGGCTCTATGAGGTTGAGTGTGCCCACCTGCACAGCACGGGCACCTGCTATGATGAATTCAAGGGCGTCTTTTCCTGTCATTATCCCGCCAATACCTATCACAGGCACTTTTGCATACCTTACCGCCTGCCAGACAAGCCTCAATGCTATGGGTTTTATGGCAGGCCCTGATAGCCCCCCCGTAACGGTTGAAAGCACGGGACGCCTTCTTTCCACATCTATTGCCATTGCTGGTATGGTGTTTATGAGGGATATTGCAGATGTGCCTGAGGATTCCACAGCATCTATCATTGCCCTGAGGTCAGGTGTGTCTGGAGAGAGCTTTGTTATAAGGGGTAGCCCTGTTGCTTCCCTTACAGCAGAGACAACCTCGCCTGCAGAGGAGGGATCCTGTCCGAACCCAAGTCCACCCTTTTTAACATTTGGGCAGGAGATGTTTATCTCTATGGCACTTACACCCTCTGCATCGTTTAGTATGCTGGCCACCTGGTGGTATTCGTCCACGGACTCACCGAATATGTTTGCCACAACGGTGGCACCGAGCTCCCTTAGCTGTGGAAGCCTGTCCTTTACGAAGCGTTCAACCCCTATGTTCTGAAGCCCTATGGCGTTTATAAGCCCTGCAGGGGTCTCCACAATACGGGGCGGGGGGTTGCCCCTTCTTGGCCTCAGGGAAAGCCCCTTTACAACAACGGCACCGAGCATGGATATGTCCATAAACTCTGCAAACTCAAGCCCGTAACCAAAGGTGCCCGAGGCAACCATTACGGGGTTCTTAAGCACAAGACCCTCTGTTATGTGGACAGTTGTATCTACGGTGTCCATTTAAGCTCCCTTGCGTTGAACACAGGCCCGTCCGCACAGACCATACGGTAGCCTGCAGGGGTTTCAACAGCACATCCCATGCACACACCCATGCCACACGCCATGCTGGTCTCAAGCGAGACCAGACACTCCACGCCCCGTGACTCACACAGGGATGCAACCCTTTTGAGCATCTCCCTGGGGCCACAGGCAAGCACAGTTTTTCCCGCAGGGGGTGTCTCTTCAAGTAGCTCTGTAACCAGCCTTCCATCCCTTTCTTCAACCACAGAGCTTATCTTCACACCAAGCTCCCTCAAATCGTCTGCAAGTGTGAGCTCCTCCTCTTTCTTAACACCATACAGAAGCCCTGGTGTTTTACCCCTTTTAAGAAGCTCCTTTGCAACCAGGTAGAACGGCACAATCCCCATACCACCTGCAACCATGAGCACATCATCTATCTCCGAGAGCTCAAAGCCATTGCCCAGTGGACCCAGCACATCAACCCTGTCTCCCCTTTTAAGCCCTGCCATGATGGATGTGCCCCTTCCCACCACCCTGTAGAGAATCTCAACGCAACCCTCTTTTGTGTTGTATATGCAGAAGGGTCTTCTCAAAAGGGGGTCAAAACCATGGCCTGTACGGAGCATCACAAACTGGCCAGGCCTCACATCTGCAGGGTTCCAGCCCAGGGTCATCCTGTAGTGGCCTGGCAGAAGGGCCGTGTTGGATATTACCTCCACAGTTTCTGTAATACCGGTTCTGGACATAAAGGGTTCTATGGAATGATATGGCTTTTGTGTCTGAAGACAAGCCTCATCACTATGGCATCTTCGTTGCCGTAGTAGTTTTCCCTTATGTACACCTCTTCGAAGCCGAATCTTCTGTAGAGGTTTATTGCAGGTGTGTTTGACCTTCTCACCTCAAGGTGCACCACATCCACACCTCTGTCTTCCATGAAGGATAGTGCCACACAAAGAAGCCTTTTTGCAAGCCCCTGTCTTCTGAGCTCGGGGTCAACTGCTATGTTCAGTATGTGTGCCTCGTCTGTTACTATCCAGAACACTATGTATCCTGCAAGGCGGAGCCTGCCCTTCTCCTCTATCTTTTCAACGAAGGCATAGGATATGGGGTTTCTGAGCTCCCGTTCGAAGAACCCACGCGTCCAGGGGTTTGGAAAGGAGAGCCTTTCGATCCTTATCACCTCGTCTATGTCTTCCTCGCTCATGGGAAGGATCTTTACAGAGAGGGGCTTTTGTCTGTCCGTTGCATGCAATCTTGTACCGTTTTTACTTTTCGTTGGTTGCAAATATAAGGTGCCAGAAGTCTATCTTTTTGAGTTTGAACTTTTTCTCCACCTTTATGGCGCTTTTTTCTATGAACTCATCCATTGCAAGGTCACTTCTCCAGCCAACCCTTTTGCTCAGCGGTGTTATGAACCTTTCGATGTTTCCTATAAGCCTGTTGGGAC
>JALUQR010000186.1 GCA_027017505.1 bacterium | reverse complement strand
GCACCTATGTTGCTCGAATACTTTATTATGTTTTTAAGCGAGAGCCATCCTTATTTTTTCGTATCGAGGAACACCGTGCTTGCAACCTCGTATCTGCCGTTCTCGCAGTAGAATATGTCGTTTCTGTCTGCCAGTCCTTCCTCGAGCACTGCTGCGAGCAGGAATGTCTTCATTATTGAGCCTGGCTCGAAGGTATCCGTTATGGCCCTGTTGCGCCAGAACGAGGGGCTGTATCTGGTAAAGTTGTTGGGGTCAAACGATGGCACATTTGCCATTGCAAGTATTTCTCCCGTGTAGGGATCCATCACTATGGCCACCCCTGCCTTTGCCTGGCTTCTTTCAACTGCCCTTTTAAGTTCCTTTTCAACTATGTACTGTATTGTACTGTCTATGGTGAGCACCACATCCATCCCTTCTGCTCTGGCAGAGATGTCTTCGAAAAGGAGGGTTCTGCCTGTTGCATCCTTCTCTGTTCTTATGAGCATGGATGAGCCCTTGAGGTATCTGTCGTAGTAAAGCTCCACCCCTTCAAGCCCTTCTGAGTCTATGCCTGCAAACCCTATGAGGTTTGCTGCAAGCTCGCCCTTTGGGTAGAATCTCCTGCTCTCTTTTAACATCCCCACACCCTGTGAGGTGAGTCTTCTTATCTCCTCCTTTTTTTCGTCTGTAAGGACAACCTGTCTTTTAACCCATACGAATCTCCTGTTTGAGCGTATGTTTTTAAGTATGGCCTGCCTGTCCACTGCGAGCACTCTTGCAAGCCTTCTGGCAACCCTGTGTGGTTCCTTTATCCTCTGTGGCTGTGCGTATATGGATGGCACCTCTATACTCACAGCCAGCTCTTTGAGGTTTCTATCGTATATGGCACCCCTTTTTGAGTTAATCTTTATTGTCTTCAGGTACTGCAGTCTTGCCCTTTTTTCGAGATGCTCCTTTTTCACTATCTGCAGGTGAAATGCACGCAGAAATATTATACCAAACCCCGCTATGAATATGGCAGTTATAACGGAGAGCCTCAGCCTGAGCCATTCTCTTCTGTGTTTCATTTAACACGCACTATCTGGTCTTCCTGTGGGTATACAAGCCCCACCCTGCGGGCTATCCTTTCTATTCTCTGTGGAGACTTAAGCCTTGCCAGCTCTATCTTAAGGCGTCTGTTTTCCTCCAGTGCGAGTTTTCTTTCCATGTTGAGCCGTGAAATCTCGTATCCCAGGTTCACCACAGTGAGCCTGCACCACAGGTACACCAGTATCACCAGTGCCATAAGGAAGGTGGTTATGACCGCTGTATAGAGGAAAGAGCGGTCTTCCAGGGCCCTTCTTATTCTCACATTCTGCTCTTTGAGGATTGTCTTTGTTCTCAGGCTTCCTGCCGTGTGCATTTCCGTGGTTCCTCCTTTTTTTCTAACAGAGCTTTTCTGCCACCCTCAGCCTTGCGCTTCTTGCCCTGGGGTTTTTCTCCACCTCCTTAAGGCTTGGCAGAACCACCTTTTTTGTTATAACCCTCAGTACGGGTTTTCTTCCGCATGCACATTCTGGCAGTTCTGGCGGGCAGATACAGCCCTTCTCGAGTTCTTTGAATGTGTTTTTCACTATCCTGTCCTCAAGTGAGTGGAACGATATAACCACTATTCTGCCCGCCCTGTTCAGGCAATCTATACTGTGTCTAAGCCCTGCATTGAGGTTTTCCAGCTCTCTGTTTACCGCTATTCTTAGTGCCTGGAACACCCTTGTTGCAGGGTGTATGCGTGCGTGTTTGAGCCTTTCTGGCAGTGTGTCCATTATTATGTCTGCCAGCTCTCCTGTGGTTTTTATGGGTCTGGTCTGTCTTGCCCTCACTATGGCCCTTGCGAAGCTTCTTGCCCGTCTTTCCTCTGCGTAGAGGCGGAATATCTCCTCGAGCTCTTTTTCTGAAAGCCCATTTACCAGGTCATAGGCGGTAAGCGTCTGACGCCTGTCCATCCTCATATCCAGGGGTGCGTCTCTGAGAAAGCTGAACCCCCTTTCTGCCCTTTCGAGCTGATACGAGGAGACCCCCAGGTCCAGCACCACTCCGTCAACCCTGTCTATGCGGAGCCTTTTGAGCACCTCTTTTATGTTCCTATAGTTTTCCCTTACTATGGTTACCCTCTGGCCAAACTCCTTCAGTCTTTTTTCTGCCTCTTTTATGGCATCCTCGTCCACATCAAGTGCTATAACCCTTGTATCTGGTACTGCCTCCAGTATTGCCCTGGTATGTCCTCCTCCACCGAGTGTGCAGTCAACATATATCCCCGAGGGCTTCGGGTTGAGGTAGCTTACCACCTCCTCTTTCATTACAGGTAGATGCTCTACTTCCATAAGCTCAAATACCCAGACGCTCCAGCATGCTGCTTATTTCCTCTCTTGAGGCAGAGGATTCTGCTACTTTCCAGACCTTCTTGCTCCATATCTCAAACTGTTTGAATGCTCCTATGAGCACCACCTCCTTTTCACGCTGTGCGAATTCTCTTAAGGGCTGG
>JALUQR010000185.1 GCA_027017505.1 bacterium | reverse complement strand
GCTTTCCCCTTCTTCTGCCACCTGTCAGTATCTTTGCCCCACCCTTTCTTGCCTCTTCAACCCAGCTTTCCACCCTTTCTACTGCCTCCTCGTTTATAAGCGGGCCCACGCTGGTTGTCTCATCAAGCGGGTCTCCCAGTTTTAAAGAGCCTGTTGCATCAACAAGTCCCTTCAGGAACTCATCGAAAAGGCTCCTGTGCACATACACGCGCTGTAGGGATATACACACCTGGCCTGCATAGGAGAAGGCACCCACAACAGCCCTTTTTATGGCAAACTCAAGGTCTGCGGTCTCGTCCACCACCATTGCTGCGTTGCCACCGAGCTCAAGGGTTATCCTTGGGGTTGCAGATAGCTTTACCAGGCGAAAACCCACCCGTGCACTGCCTGTAAAGGTGAGTTTTTTTACACGGCTGTCACCAACGAATCTTTCGGTAACATCTGGCTCTGCGGGAAGCACACTCAGGGCACCCTCTGGCAGGCCTGCCCTGAGGGCGGTTTCTGCAAGAAGAAGTGCGGTAAGGGGTGTCTTGGGAGCGGGCTTTACTATTATTGGATTTCCACTTGCAAGTGCAGGAGAGACCTTGTGTGCGACAAGGTTAAGCGGAAAGTTAAAGGGCGTTATGCCAAGAACAGTGCCCACCCCAACGGGCATTACCACACCCAGTCTGTTCTCAGAGCCCTCTATGGTGTCAAGGGGTATCACCTCTCCCTCAAGTCTCTTTGCCTCTTCAGAGCCCACAAGAAAGGTGTTTACGGCACGCCTTACCTCAACCCTTGCATCCTTAACGGGTTTTCCTGCCTCCTCTGCTATGGTGCGGGCAAACTCCTCTGCCCTCTCCTCTATGCCCTCTGCTATCTTTTTAAGCCAGGCTGACCTCTGCCAGGTGGGCAGTGTCTGTAATTTCTTATAAGCGGTCTCTGCCTTCTTAAGCGCGTCTTCAAACTCCTGTGGGCCTGCAAGATAGGTTACCCCGCAGAGCGAGCCATCGTATGGATTGGTCACCCTCAGGGGAGTATCTGTCTTCTTCCATCTTCCAGCAACAAACAGGGGATAATCCTTCATAAAAAAACGCCTCCTGTTTTTCTTTACTTAACAGAAAAGCCACTGGCAGTCAATGCCCAATGATGCCCTTTAAGATGTTTTTATGGTATTATTTTATGGGGGGTGAGAACCGATGAAACTCCTCACTGGCATAGCGACAGGAATACCCATAGGGATAATCCTTATTGTGTGTTTCCGTAAGCCAGGAGCGGTTGAAACATCCACCGACGATATGGATATAGAGGAGTCCTATCGCTGTAGAAGCTGTGGAGAGGGAATCCCGAGGGCAGAATACCCCAGCGGTGATGGGCTTTGCAGGATGTGCCTGAGAATGCCCCTGCACAGGGACTTTCCATCTCCACCAGGGTTTCCAAAGTTCTGATAAATGAGGCAAGACCTCGTCCTCTGGATATGCTCAAGATGCGGGAACGAATGGTGGGGCAGGTCTCCCTATATTCGGCAAAGGCGTCCAGTGTGCACCCAGTGCAGTGGCTGGAAGGTTAAAGTTAAAAAATGGCCTCGAGATAGTAAAAAGTGGAAGAAGATTAGAACAGAGATTATTAAAAGAGCTGGTGGAGAAAGTTACTTTTTATCAAAGGGGGTTCTGTGATATAATCTAACTGTAAGAATATCTTTTCGGGAGGAGCTCAGAGGGTTTTTTGATACACGGAAACACCACAGGTCTTAAGTCAAGCCAGCTTCGTGCTCTTGAGCGTATATACAGAAGGCGTATACCCTCAGGCCTTCTTATAACCCAGGAGCTTGGCAGATACCTTACAGGGCTTTCCCGTGAGATAACAAGACAGATAGGTATTATCGTTAACAGGGAGGGCTCTGTTGAGTATGTCATAGTGGGTGATGAGCGGGAGATTGTGATTCCTGCGCTTGAGGACTATCCACTGGGAAGAAGGCCCCTAAGGGGTGTGCGCTGTATACATACCCATCTCAAGGATGAGCCCCTCTCGCAGGATGACCTTACAGACCTTGCACTTCTTAGGCTCGATGTGATGTGTGCCATAGGTGTGGATGAAAGGGGTCTGCCCGCACACATCTACACCGCCCATCTTCTGCCACTTAACCCTGAGGGAAAACTCTACCACATAGAGCCTGCCAGGTGGTTTCACAGTCTTAAGGAGGAGAACTTCTCTGATTTTGTCTCTGCCCTTGAAGAGGAGATGGGCAGGCTCATCCTGCACGATGTGGAAGAGGGCACAGAAAGGGCAATACTTGTAAGTGTGGGCACGGGCTCAAGGGAAGACCAGATGGACTTCCTTCTTGAACTGCGTGCCCTTGCAGAAACCAGTGGCGTGAGGGTGGTGGATACGGTCTGGCAGAGGCCAAAGAGGATAAACCCCAAGTACCTTGTGGGAGAGGGAAAGATAAAGGAAATCATAATAAAGGGACTTCAGAAGGGTGCAACAATGCTGATTTTCGACAGGGAGCTCTCTCCCACGCAGGTAAGGGAGCTTGGTAAAATCACAGAACTTAAGGTTATAGACCGCACCCAGCTCATCCTCGATATATTTGCCAGAAGGGCACTTTCACGAGATGGTAAGGTGCAGGTAGAGCTTGCCCAGCTTCGCTACCTTCTGCCAAAGCTTACAGGCAGGGGCACAGCCCTTTCCAGGCTTGCTGGTGGTATAGGCGGAAGAGGCCCTGGAGAGACCAAGCTCGAGATAGACCGCCGAAGGGTGCTTAAAAGGATTGCCCACCTTGAAAAAGAGCTTGAAGGGCTCAAACAGGGCAGACTCCAGCGCAGAAAAAGAAGGGCAAGGGCAGGCATTCCAATAGTATCCATAGTGGGCTACACCAACGCTGGAAAGAGCACCCTTCTGAATGCCCTTACCGAAAGTTCAACACTTGTGGAGGACAAACTCTTTGCAACACTGGATACCGCAACAAGAAGGCTTCGCTTCCCAGAAGAAAGGGAATGCCTTATAACAGACACGGTGGGCTTTATTCAGGACCTGCCCGCAGAACTCAAAAAGGCGTTTCGTGCAACCCTTGAGGAGATGGAAGATGCAGACCTTCTTATACACCTTGTGGATATAAGCAATCCAAGGTTCAAAAAACACATAGAGACGGTCGAGGGGATACTTGAAGAGATGGGGCTTCTTTCCATACCCAGGCTTCTTGTGTTCAACAAGATAGACCTTCTGCCAGCCCCCATGGTGGAAAATCTCTCAAAGAGATACGGTGCCATACCAATATCAGCGAAAGACAAAAATACCCTCAAGAGGCTTCTTGAGGGTATAGAGGAAAAACTCTGGAAGGAGGCCCGCCACATTCTGGCCATGCGATAAAAACACCAGGGGCTACCATCTGTAGCCCACCACATCCACCACTGTGAGGAACTCTTCTGTGCGGGTTCTTGGCTCGCGTATCTTTATGTTTTTGATGGCCACATCTTTCTTGTCTGTGGTGGTGTCCTCTCCGTAGTATTCCGTTGTTGCAGAGCCAAGCCCGTATGCAGCACCAAACAGCACACCCACCGCAGCACCTGTGGGTATGTAATCAAGGTTATCCTCGGGCTCGTCTGAAAGTGCCATAACCGCTGTTCCAATCAGCGCACCTATAATGCCACCATAGATGGAATCATGAAGGGTCTTTTCCATCACATCCTGTGCCCCTGCAGGCAGGCTGAAAAGAAAAAACACCAGCAGAAGGATGGTAACTGTCTTTTTAATCACCTCTTTCTCCTTTCAGGGGGATTTGTGTCTTCCATATTTATTATATCTGTAAGGGATGTGCCTTTCAAGGATTTTAAACCCCATGGATGCCATATCCTGCGTGTTTGCTGGTGCCGGAGGTGGGGATCGAACCCACACGGCCCGAAGGCCACGGGATTTTGAGTCCCGCGCGTCTTCCAGTTCCGCCACTCCGGCCTTAAAACACCCCTTTAATTCCTTTATCACACCACCCTGTGGAGGTCAAGAATATGTGCCCGCAGGCAGACCCCACATTCACAGATGCTTTAGTGATTTTCCTTGTAAAGAGGGGTGAATTTATTTAGAATATTTAATCTAAGCTGATTTTTCAGGGGTGTTATCGCTCATGAGTGTGGAGGGCTTTTTTGGTCCCAACGAGGATAGCCTTGTTGATATGGTTCAGATGTGGGGGCTTGCAAAGACCACGGGGATACTCACCGTTAAAAGCGGTAGAGACACAGGTGAGATACACTTTCAGGAAGGCAGAATAGTGTGGGCAAGGGCAGGGGCCTATCTTAAAGACGAGGATGCGGTCTTCCACATACTGGCCATGGAGGAGGGCAGGTTCAGGTTCATAAACACAAAGGACATAAGGATTAACGGCAGGCTCAACAGCTCCTATCAGGAGCTCATCATGGAGGCCATGCGAAGGCTTGACCACCTGAAGAGTGAAAAAAGAGGGCTTCAGGACAGGGCAGGCCTCATACCATACATACCCGAAGGTGTTTCCACATCAGCCCTTACAGAAGAGGAGCGCATTTTTCTGGGACTTGTGGATGGCAGAAGGAATCTTGAGAAGGTGTTCAACAACTGCGGGCTCGGTGTGTACAAGAGCTTTGAGGTGTTCAACAGCCTGCAATCACGGGGGCTTATCAAACTGCGCAGGGTGAAGGTGCTCGTGGTGGATGACCAGAAGATGTGGCGCGATGTGATAGCCCATCTTCTCTCACAGGAGCCATACTTTGAGGTGGTGGGCACAGCAGAGGATGGCGTGGATGCGCTGGAAAAGCTCTCGCGCCTTAAGCCAGATGTTATGACGCTGGATCTGCAGATGCCACGGCTCGATGGTATAAAGACCCTCTACTGGATGATGAGCGGTGGATACGATATTCTCCTTAAATCCCGCTACAATATAACCATAGAGGATACCTACAGGTGTCCTGTTGTGGTCATAAGTGCGGTGGCAAAGAAGATGGCACCTGAAACCCTTGAAGCCCTCATGGGCGGGGCAACAGGCTATATAACAAAGCCATCAAGGCTTCTGCCAGAAAGCATAGAACAACAGCGTGAGCTCATAGCAAAGACCGTTCTCATGGCAAGCCAGGTGGACCTCATAAAAACAAGAAGAATAAGAACCTACAACATAGAGAACAAGCCCGTCCCGCAGGAGGGCACAAGAAAACTTGTGTGCGTGGGGGCATCCATGGTCGGAGGGCTTACCTCCCTGATACAGCTCATACCAAGGCTTCCTGCTGACCTGGACGCAGGTGTGTTCGTCATGGTGGATGACCTCTATTCAGAAGACCACACAAAGAGCTTTGCAGAGTTTCTCGACAAACACAGCCGAATAAAGGTGGAGTGTGCTGTAAAACCTGCGCTCATCAAAAGGGGCTGTGTGTATCTTGTACCTGCAGACAGGGCGATAAGGTTCGGACTTACAAGGATAGGGAATAAGTTCCATACCGCTTTCAAGGTCTTCTCGAAAAGAAAAAACGGGGAGATAGACAGGACCTTCCGCCCCCTCGATGAAATGCTCTTTTCAGCTCTCAGGTGCAGGGGGTTTGATAAAAGAATAGGCGTGGTGCTTGCAGGAGATGGTACAGACGGAAAGCTGGGCTTTCTGGAGATGGTAAAACAGGGTGAGCAGGTCTTCGTGCAGGACTTTTACTCCTCGCTCAATCCCATCAAGCCCGAGAATGTTGCCATCACAGGGGTTGCCCGCATAGTGCCCCTCGATGAGATGGTGAAAAACATCGTGCTTGAGATGGGAAGGAGCTGAAACAAAAGATGGACTTTTCAGGGTTCGGATACTCCCAGGAGGACTTCCGGGAAGAGGCAAAGGAGCTTCTTCAGAGGGCAGAGGAGATACTTTCCCTGCTGTCGCGCAATCCACACGATAAAACAAGGTTTAACGCCCTGTTTCGCACCATACACTCTCTTAAGGGCTCTGCATCCTATGTGGGTCTGGCAGAGGTCAGCGAGTTTGCCCATCTTTACGAAAGCCTCCTTGCAGGCATAAGGGATGGCAGATACCCACTGGACAAAAAGGAGACCCTTAACATCCTCGTAAGGGCAAGGGACTTCCTTGAAGACCTGGTGTTCGCACCTGACACCGTAAAGGGCATAGCCCTGGATGTATCCACAGATGACCCGCTGAAAAGGGTTGTGCGTATACTCGTACAGAGGGGTGGTGCTGAAAGAACTTCCCAGAGGGCTGAAACCCCTGCAGAGGAAAAACCCCCGAAGGAACCCACCCCAGAGCCCGCACGAAAAGAGCAAGCCACAGCCAAGATAGAAGAGCCTGCCCCGGATCCCGAAGAGATGGATGAGACCGAGGTTATAAGGTTTTCTGTCTACTCCATGCTGGAAAAAATAGAGGCCCTGCTTAAGGAGCGGGCCTCAAAGGAAACCCTGCTTAAGACGCTTGACAGACTCACGGAGACACTTCTCTGGGTCTTTGGTGATGACACACCACGCATAACTGTGCTTGCAGAGGAGCTTATCTCTGTAGTCCAGTCAACCCCTGGTGGTGAAATACCTGTTCAGCTTGCAAAGGGCTTCAGGGAGCTCAGACAGGCTGTAAAAGAGGAGCTGGAGCGCCTGGGCATAGAAGCGGTGGACAAAGAAGAAGCGGTTGAAGAACCAGAACCTGTTGTAAAAATACCTCCAACCGCTGAAGAGGAAAAACCAGAGGAAGAACCACCTGTGGAAGAGGAACCACCAGGTGCATCAAGGGAAGAGATAGTGCGCATAACTGCCAGCAGGAACCTTGAGCTTCTCAGAGATGCGCTTAAAAAAGACAGCCCTCGTAGAAAGGCTGTCGAAAGACCCCTTAAACGGCTGAAGGAGCTTGTCTCCTGGGCGCTTGAGGATAATGAAGAGATACTCTCCATAATAATCCCCATGGAGGCACTCCTTAAAAGGATTTATGAGCCCGAGGTGTGTGAAGAGCTCAGAAAAAGGGCCGAAAGAGTTGAGTCAGCCCTTAAGGGTCTGCTTGAGGGCGAGGCACTTCGTACCACTGACAGGGAGACCACAAGGGAGTGGTTCTCCCGTGCCCCTGTTAACATAAGAAAGGTGGAGGTCTCAAGGGGTGGCAGTATCGGGCGTTCTCCCACGATGAGGATACGCACCGAGGACTTGGAAAGCCTTATCTCCACGGTGAGCAGACTCCGCGGGCTTGAACCCCAGGAGCTTGAAGAACTCCAGCTACAGACATTACAGCTCAGGATGATACCTGTTGGAGAGATTTTCGGCAGGTTCCGCAAGGTAATAAGAGACCTCTCCCAGGAGCTTGGAAAACCCCTGACGCTGGAGGTCCACGGCGAGGAGGTAAAGCTGGACAAACTCATAGCAGACCGCCTGTACGAACCGCTCTTACACCTTGTGAGAAACGCTGCAAGCCACGGCATAGAGAGCCCTGAAGAGCGAAGGGCATGTGGCAAACCAGAAAAGGGGCTTGTAAGACTGCGTGCCTACCAGGAGGGCGGACACATATCCATAGAGGTAACAGACGATGGCAGGGGCATATCTGTTGAAAGGGTGCGCCAGAAGGCCCTCGATATGGGGCTTGCCACAGAGGAAGAGCTCCGTGAGCTTTCAGCCCGAAAGACCCTTGAGTTCATCTTCCTGCCAGGGTTTTCCACAAAGGACGATGCAGACACCCTCTCTGGTAGAGGCGTGGGACTTGATGTGGTAAGAGATACGGTATCCAGCCTCCACGGAAGTATCACCGTGGATACACGCGAGGGCAGGGGCACAACCTTCAAACTCGAACTACCCCTCACACTGGCAATAATAAAGGCAATGATACTCGAAGAAGGTGGTGCAAAGATAGCAATACCTGTTGCAGCGGTGGATAAGGTTGTAAACCTTTCCAGAATGGTCCTTCAAAAAACAGGACTTCTTAAAAGGGCAAAGACAAAACTGCTTCTGGCAGGCCAGAAAGAACCCCTTACGGTCATAAACCTCTCGCGTGAGTTCGGGCTTGAAGAAAAAATGGATGAGCACTGCCTGGTGATAATAAAGGGTGGTGGTAAAAGGGTGGGACTTCTGGTAGACTCTATTGCAGGCAGACACCCCCTTACGGTAAAACCCCTGGATATGTTCTCTGAGACGAGGTATTTCTCAAGTGCCTCGCTCCTGGGCGATGAGGTGGTCTTAATACTGAATGTTCCAGGGCTTGTTGCAGCATAGCCCTGGAACATTCAGTATTAAGAC